>JACXUX010000445.1 GCA_014763725.1 Rhodobacterales bacterium | reverse complement strand
CCCCCGGGTCCACCCTCGGCATCCTGGGCGGCGGCCAACTGGGCCGCATGCTGTCGGTGGCGGCCAGCAGGCTGGGCTATCTGTGCCACATCTACGACCCCGCGCCCGAACCGCCCGCGGGCCATGTCGCCCATCGCGTGACCACCGCCCCCTGGGGCGATGCCGCGGCGCTGGCCCGCTTTGCCGCCGCGGTTGACGTGGTGACCTATGAGTTCGAGAACGTGCCCACCGCCGCGCTGGACGCGATCGAGGCCGCCCGCCCGATCCGCCCCAACCGCCGCGCCCTGGCCGTCAGCCAGGACCGGATCGCGGAAAAGGACTTCCTGACCGGGATCGGCCTGACCACCGCGCCCTATGCCGCCGTGACCAGCGCCGCCGATCTGGACGCGGCGATCGCCCGAATCGGCCTGCCCGCGGTGCTGAAGACCACCCGGCTGGGCTATGACGGCAAGGGCCAGGCGCGCATCGCCACGCCCGACGACGCGCCGGCCGCGCTGGCCGCGATGGGGGGCGCGCCCACGGTGCTGGAAGGCTGGGTCACCTTTGACCGCGAGGTGTCGGTGATCGCGGCGCGCGGGCTGGACGGATCGATCGCGGCCTTTGACCCGGGCGAGAATGTCCACCGCGACGGCATCCTGCGCACCACCACCCTTCCCGCCCGGCTGACCGCGGGCCAGCGCAGCGATGCGGTGCTGATCGCGGCGCGCATCCTGAACGCGCTGGACCATGTGGGCGTGCTGGGGGTCGAGCTGTTCGTCACCCCCCGCGGGCTGATCGTGAACGAAATCGCGCCGCGCGTGCACAACTCGGGCCACTGGACCCAGGCGGGCTGTGCGGTCGACCAGTTCGAACAGCACATCCGCGCGGTGGCGGGCCTGCCCCTGGGCGACGGGGCGCGCCATGCCGATGTGGTGATGGAAAACCTGATCGGCGACGATGTGGACCGGCTGCCCGCGCTGCTGGCCGAACGCGACTGCCAGATCCACCTGTATGGCAAGGGGGCCGCGCGGCCCGGCCGCAAGATGGGCCACGTCAACCGGATCGTCCGCCGCGGCTGAGGCCCCGGGCCACCCCGCCCAGGATCATCGCCGCGGGCGGCGCCAGGCGCCAGCCCAACGGCTCGTCCAGCAGGACCAGCCCGCCCGCCGCGGCGATCAGCGGCACCGCCAGCTGCGCCACAGCCGCGCGCGCGGCCCCCAGCTGCTGCAGCACCGCATACCACAGCGCATAGCCCAGCCCCGAGGTCACCGCCCCCGACACCACCGCCAGCGCCAGATAGGCCACGGAAAACCCCGCCAGATACAGGATCAGCGCCGCGGCCCCCGCCAGGCGCCGCCAGCCCGGCCGGAACCCGAGCCCGCGCGCCAGCGCGGCCAGCACCAGCGCCCCGGACACCAGCCGCAGCATCGCGAAATCGGCCGGCGCAATCAGCCCCGGCCCCACCGCCGCCCGGTTCAGCACCGAATTGGCGGCAAAGGCCACCAGCACCGCCCCCGTGGCCAGACCCAGCCGCAGCCCCCTCACGACAC
>JACXUX010000444.1 GCA_014763725.1 Rhodobacterales bacterium | reverse complement strand
CCCCAGTCCTCGCCCCCCTCCCGCTTTCCGGCCCAAATATCCCACGGGGGTCCGGGGGCGTGAAGCCCCCGGCGCGCCCGGCCCTCACGCCGCCAGACAGTCCCGCACGACGGTCGCGATCATGGCCACATCGGCCTCGGTGCAGTCGAACTGGCCCACCTGCACGCGGATCACCTGCCGGCCCTGATGCGTCGTGGGCGTCAGGTAGATCCGCCCGTCGGCATTGATCCGCTCCAGCAGGGCCGCGGTGGCCGCATCCCCCGCCTCCAGGGCAAAGGTGAACAGCGACAGCCGCGGCTCGGTCACGATCTCGACGCCCGGCAGCGCGCGCAGGTCCGCACAGGCCTGACCGGCCCAGGCCACATGGGCGCGGATGCGGGCACGCAACCCCTCCAGCCCCTCGGCCCGCAGCAGGAACCACAGCTTCAGCGCGCGGAACCGCCGGCCCAACGGCACGGTCCATTCGTTGAAGTTGACGACCTCCTCCTGCCCCGCGGTCTGCAGATAGGCCGGGCGCAGGCCCAGCGTGCGGATCTGGGGGGCCGGATCGGCCAGGAACTGCACCGCGCAGTCGAACTGCGCCCCCAGCCACTTGTGCGGGTTGATCACCACGCTGTCCGCGCCTTCGACCCCGGCCCAAAGCGCGCGGAACTCGGGGCAGATCATCGCCGACCCGGCCCAGGCGGCATCGACATGCACGGGCAGGCCCGCCGCGCGCGCCACCGCGATGCAGTCGCCGATCCGGTCGAAGGCGCCCACCGAGGTGCCGCCCGCGCACAGGATCACCCCGGCGGGCAGCCGGCCGGCCGCCCGGTCGGCGGCGATGGCGCCCGCCAGCGCCCCGGGCTTCATCGACAGCGTGCCGTCCACCGGCACCTTGACCAGGTTGTCCTGCCCGATCCCGGCGATGCGCACGGCCTTGTCCACGCTGGAATGGGTCTGCGCGCTGGCATACAGCCGCAGCACCGGCTGGCCCGCCAGCCCCTGCGCATTGCCCGCCCAGTCCAGCGCGCGCTCGCGCATGGTCAGCACCGCCGACAGCGTGGCCGTGGTCGCGCTGTCGTGGATCGTGCCGACAAAGCCCTGCGGCAGCCCGACCGCCTGGCGCAGCCAGTCGACGGTCACCTGTTCCAGTTCCGTCGCCGCAGGCGAGGTCTGCCACAGCATCCCCTGCGCGGCCATGGCATTGGCCAGCTGTTCGGCCAGCATCGAGACGGGTGCGGCATTGGCCGGGAAATAGGCAAAGAACCGCGGATGCTGCCAATGCGTCATCGCGGGCGGGATCAGCCGGGTGAAGTCGTCCCAGATCGCGGCCATGGGCTCGGCCGTCTCGGGCGGGGCCTCGGGCAGGGCGCGGATCAACTCGCCCGGCGCACAGGTCGCGCGCACGGGGCGGTCGCGCAGATGGGTGTGATAATCTTGCGCCCAGTCGGCGGCGCGTTTGGACCAGGTGCGCAGATCGTCGTGGTTCATGCAGGCCTCCCTCGGCCACCCCATAGCGCGCCGGCGCGCTATGGGGTGGCCGAGGGAGGCC
>JACXUX010000117.1 GCA_014763725.1 Rhodobacterales bacterium | reverse complement strand
GGCCGATGCGATGGACGGCGGGGCGGGCATCGACTGGGTCAGCTATCAGGGTTCGACCGGGTCGCTGCGGATCGACCTGCAGTATCCCGACGAAAATACGTTCCAGGCCGACGGCGACACCTATGCCGGGATCGAGAACCTGATCGGCAGCCAGGGCGCCGACAACATCCGCGGCGACACCGCCGCCAACCGGATCGAGGGCGCGGCGAATGTCGACTACCTGTTCGGCCGGCAGGGCAACGACACGCTGGCGGGCGGCGTGGGCGACGATGTGCTGCAGGGCGGATCGGGCGCCGATGTGCTGGACGGCGGCGACAACCGCGACCGCGCCCAGTATTCGGAATCGCTGAACCCGCTGCTGATCGACTTGGCCGACCCGAGCCTGAACACCTTCGAGGCGGCGGGCGACAGCTATGTCTCGATCGAGGATCTGGCCGGGGGCCTGGGCGCAGACGACCTGCGCGGCAGCGATGCGGCCAACAGGCTGTTCGGGCGCGAGGACAACGACAAGCTGTATGGCCGCGGCGGCGACGACTATCTGAACGGCGGCGGCGGGCGCGACTATCTGGTGGGCGGGCCGGGCAACGACATCCTGCGCGGCGGCGCCAGCGCCGATGTCTTCAACTTCACCGCCGGGCTGGACGTGATCGAGGATTTCCAGACCGGCGATCAGCTGCAGCTGGACGATGCGCTGTGGGGCGGGGCCGCGCTGACGCCCGCGCAGATCCTGGACCTGGCCGATGTGGTGGCGGGCAACACCGTCTTCACCTTTGCCGGGGATCAGACGCTGACGCTGCTGGCCTGGACCGACCCCGATGCGCTGGCCGGCGCCCTGGTCATCGCCTGACGCCCAGACGGTGGACAGGGCCCATCTCGGGGGCTAGGCTGCGCGGTGCAGGAACTGCCGCCGCGGCAGGCAGGGCTGCTTCACGATTGTGCGCGCCGATACAGCGCCGAAAGTCATGACGAGGTGACAGAATGTGCACGCTTTGCGCGTCGCTTGATCCGCAGCAGGTCGGGCGTGACGCCGAGACCCATACCCGGGCAGACCGGTCGATGCTGGAGACCGCGAAGCTGAACGCGCCCTACACGATGGACCAGATCGCCGACTATCTGGTGAACGGCTTCTGGGAATACAACCGCAGCGAATGGCGGGCCTTCGACGTGCAGGTGGGCGACACGCTGACCTATGACATCAGCACGCTCTACCCCGAGGCGCAGTTCCTGGCCGTCAGCGCCCTGCAGGCCTGGGCCGATGTGACGGGCCTGGTGTTCGAGGAATTCGTGCCCCCGCCCGCCCCCGTGCCGGGCGCGGCCGAAACCGGCGACGCCGCCGGCAGCACCGCCACCACCGCCCTGACCGAGGTGGGCGAAATCTTCACCGGTGCCCTGACCGCGCGCGACAAGGACTGGGTGAAGATCGAGCTGGAGGCTGGCAAGACCTATACCTTCAGGCTGGATCGCGGCACCACCGGCGGCGTGCGCGACCCCTATCTGGAACTGCGCTCGTCCACTGGCGCGCTGATTGCCGAAGACAACAACAGCGGCGGCGTCAGATCGGCACAGATCACCTTTACCGCCGAGGCGGACGGGACCTATTTCCTGGTCGCCCGCGCCGCGCGCGGCAAGCAGACCGGCACCTATGACCTGACCGCGACCGAAGGCCGGGCCGCGGCGCACATCACCTTTGCCACCACCGACAGCGGCGCCTATTCGACCTCGGTCCTGCAGGGCAACACGATCGTCAGTTCCTTCGTGAACGTCGACGACAACTGGATGCGCGAACCCGAGTCGCTGAACAGCTACTGGTTCCAGACCTATGTGCATGAGGTGGGCCACGCCCTGGGCCTGGGCCATGCCGGGCCCTACAACGGGTCGGCCACCTTCGGCGTGGACAACGCCTATGACAACGACAGCTGGCAGGCGTCCATCATGTCGTATTTCAGCCAGGAGGATAACACCTTTGTCGACGCGACCGAGGCCTTCCTGCTGACGGTGATGCAGGCCGACATCCTGGCGATGCAGACGCTCTATGGCGTGGCGGCCAGCCGGCCGGGCAATACCGTCTGGGGCTACAACAGCAATGTGGGCGGCTATCTGCAGCAGGCGCTGAACGAATGGTTCGACACCGATGCCGATGACGGCGCGCTCTATGCCGGGCGGCCGGCCGCCTTTACCGTGCATGACACGGGCGGGATCGACACGCTGAACCTGCACACCGTGACCGCGGCCCAACGCATCGACCTGACGCCCGAGAGCGCCTCGGACGTGGCGGGGCTGGTGGGCAACATGTGGATCTCGCGCGGGACGATCATCGAGAACGTGAACGTCGGCGCCGGCAACGACACGGTGATCGGCAACGACGCGGACAACGTGATCCAGGGCCGTGCCGGGCACGACCTGCTGCTGGGCGGCCTGGGCGACGACACGCTGAAGGGCGACGGCGGCTTTGACACGCTGGACGGCGGGGCGGGCGACGACGTGCTGACCGGCGGGGCCAATGCCGATACCTTCGTCTTCTCGGGTGGCCAGGACGAGATCGTCGACTTCGCCGACAACATCGACACCATCCTGTTCGAGGCCGACCTTTGGGGCGGGTTCGCGCTGACCGCGCAACAGCTGCTGGACTTCTCGGTTTCGTTCGGGGGGGGCACGATCTTCACCTTCGGGGCGGACGACACGCTGCTGCTGACGGGCGTGGCGAACGAAACCGTCCTGCTGGACGATATCGCGTTCGTGTGATCGATCCCTTGCCGACAGCCCGGCGCCGCGCCCTTTTTCGCGTGGACAACGCGAAAGAGCGCGGCTAAGGCCGTTCCGTGCGGCCAGGGCTCGCGTTGGATCATTCATGCTTTCGCTTCTTCATGTGCTTTTCGACCGCTTTGCCGCCGAACACCTGAGGCTGCAGCGCCCGGGCGGCCCGATCTACGACGATCGGGGCCAGCCGCGCGGCTTTGTGGAAACCATCGCCCTGCGGCATGACCGGATCGAGGTCGCAGGCTGGGCCGATGGCGATCTGGTGCGGCTGTCGCTGGGCGGCATGCAGACGGAAATGGCGCCCTCGCAGCCGCGCAGCGACGTGCTGGCGCAGCACCCCGAGTTGCAGACGCTGGAACCCGGCTTTCGCCTGGCGCTGCCGCGAGCGGCGGGGCCGGCCATCGTGTCGCTGGCGCGCGGGGGCGAACGGCTGGTCACCCCGTTCGACACCTTTGCCCCCCGTCGCATCCGGCTGGCCCGGCGCGCCCTGCTGCCCGCCTATGCGCTGGCGCTGCTGCGCGGGCTGCCGGCCTGGCTGCGGTTCCGCCACACCGGCGACCCCGCTGCGCGGCTGGCGCTGAAACAGGCCCTGGGGCTGGAGGATCGCAGCGACGTGGCCGCGATGGAAACGCGCCTGTTCGAACCCGCCCCCGTGCCCGACCCGGTGGCAGCAGCGCTGGCGCAGACGCGCGTGACCATCGTGCTGCCGGTCTACAACGCCTTTGACCTGCTGCCCGAGGTGCTGGACCGCGTGCGCCGCCACACCGACCTGCCCTGGCATCTGGTGGTGGTCGAGGATTGTTCGTCCGACCCCGCGGTGCGGCCCTGGCTGCGCGACTGGGTGGCCGGCGTGCAGGCGGCCGACCCCGGCCGCGTCACGCTGATCGAGAACCCGCAGAACCTGGGCTTCATCCGGTCGGTCAATGCGGCGCTGGCGGTGGCGGCGGACCGCGGCGACCATGTGATCCTGCTGAATTCCGACGCCTTCGTGCCGCAGGACTGGGCCAGCCGGCTGATCCGGCCGATCCTCGCGCATGACAAGGTGGCCACCGTCACGCCCATGTCGAACGATGCGGAAATCTTCACCGTCCCGGTGATCTGCCGCAAGTCGGCGCTGCGCCCGGGCGAGGCCGACCGTCTGGACGCGCTGGCCCGCCGGTTCCACCCCGATGCCGATCTGGCCGCGGCGCCCACGGGCGTGGGCTTCTG
The DNA here is from genome assembly GCA_014763725.1 of Rhodobacterales bacterium. Lineage (GTDB taxonomy): Bacteria > Pseudomonadota > Alphaproteobacteria > Rhodobacterales > Rhodobacteraceae > JACXUX01. The sequence goes on along the minus strand of JACXUX010000117.1, from coordinate 4,202 downwards.
CATGGCGATGAACATCGCCTATCTGAAGGATCTGCCCGACCTGGATACCGGCTTCGGCCGCGGCTACGGCGAAGAGGTCGACTGGTGCCAGCGCGCCCGCGCGCTGGGGGGCCGACATCTGGGCCTGCCGGGGCTGTTCGTCGAACACCGCGGCGGCACCTCGTTCGGCAGCGCGGAAAAGCTGAAGCTGGTGGCCAGGAACAACGCCGTGATCTCGGCCCGCTATCCGCGCTATGACGGCCAGGTCCAGGACTTCATCCGCCGCGACCCGCTGGCCACGCCGCGGCTGGCGCTGGGCATCGGCTGGCTGGCCGGGCGGGCGGATGGCCCGGTGTCGATCTATCTGGCCCATGCCATGGGCGGCGGGGCCGAGGATTATCTGGCCCGCCGCATCGCCGACGACATCGCCGCGGGCGCCCCGGGGGCGCTGGTGCTGCGGGTGGGGCGCGAACGGCGCTGGCAACTGGAACTGCATTGCGACCTGGGCATCAGCCGCGGCCTGACCGACAGCTGGGACTTCGTCCAGGCGCTGCTGGCGCCGCTGGGTGCGCGGCACATCATCTATTCCTGCGGCGTGGGCGACCGCGACCCGGTCGAACTGCCCGACCGGCTGCTGGACCTGAAGCGCGACGACCGCGACACGATCGAGGTGCTGATCCACGATTTCCTGCCGCTCAGCCCGTCCTACACGCTGCTGGATGCCGACGGGTTCTTCCGCGGCGCGCCGAACCCGGCCCGCGCGGATGGCGCCCATATGGCCCGCCGCCCCGACGGGCGCCGCGCCAGCCTGGCCGACTGGCAAGCGGCCTGGGGCCGGCTGATGGCGGCGGCCGACCGGGTCACGGTGTTCTCGACCTCGAGCCGCGATCTGGTGGCGGCGGTCTATCCCCAGGCCGCAGCCGCGCTGCAGCTGCGCCCGCACCGCCTGCTGGTCGAGGTGCCCGCCTGCCCCGCCCCCGCGCCCGAGACGCCGCCGGTGATCGGGGTGCTGGGCAATATCGGCTATCAGAAGGGCGCGGCGGTCCTGCGCGACCTGTCGCAGCATCTGGTGCAGACCCGCGCCGGGGGCCTGATGGTGCTGGGCAAGATCGACCCGGCCTATGCCCTGACCCCGCCCGCCACCGTGCTGGGCGGCTATCGGCGCGAGGAAATCGCCGATCTGGCGCGCCGGCACGGCATCACGGCCTGGCTGATCCCGTCGATCTGGCCCGAAACCTTCAGCTATGCCACGCATGAGGCGATCGCGACCGGCCTGCCGGTCTGGTGCTTTGACCTGGGCGCCCAGGCCGAGGCGGTGCGCGCCTCGCTGGCGCGCGGCGGGCGGGGCGGCGTGCTGCCGCTGGCCGACGGCCAGCCCGTCATCGCCGATCTTGCCCAGGCGCTGACGAAACCGCTAGAAGCCACGGGGGCGGCCCCGCAGGAACGGCAGACATCGGCATGAGCACGCGCAGCATCAAGATTTCCGACCTCCGCGCCCAGGGGGTCGAGGTTCTGCCGCGCGGCGGCGCGGGCACCGTCAACCTGCCCGCGCACACCCGGATCGAGGCGCCCGCCAGCCTGAAATGGACCAGCTTCGACCATTCGCTGGAACTGGGCGCCTTTTCCTACCAGGTCTCGGGCTACTGCTTTGCCGCGCGGATCGGCCGCTACTGTTCGTTCGGCGAGGATGTCCAGATCGGCCGGCAGAACCATCCGCTGACCTGGGTCTCGACCAGCCCGGCCTTCTACATCCACGACCGGCTGTTCGGTCTGGACGACGGGTTCGAGGGGGCCGAGGCCTATCACAGCTATCGCATCCGCGCGGGCGAACCGCCGACCCGCGCCAAGGTGACCCGCATCGGCAATGACGTGTGGATCGGCCACGGCGCCTATATCGGCGCGGGCGTGACCATCGGCGACGGCGCCATCGTGGCGGCCCATGCCGTGGTGACCAAGGACGTGCCGCCCTATGCCGTGGTGGCAGGCAACCCGGCCGTGATCAAGAAGTTCCGGGTGGCGCCGACGCTGATCTCGCCGCTGTTGCGGTCGAAATGGTGGCAATATGCGCCCTGGCAGCTGGCGCATCTGAACCCCGCCCAGCCCGAGAAGTTCCTGGCCGGCGTGTTCGAGATGTCGGGCAAGGAGACCCCCTTTGCCCCCACGGTCGTCGACCTGCGCGAAGAGACCCGGACGACATGAGACCAGGCCCCGAAAACCCCATAGTCTTTCTGCACATCCCCAAGACGGCGGGGCAGACCATCCACAACGAGCTGGCCGCCTGGGTAGGGGCGCCCAATGTTTCGCCCGTGCGCGTGCATACCGAGGTGCGCGCCGGCGAACGCCAGATGCCGCCGGGCTATGCGCTCTATTCCGGCCATATCGACTGGACGGAACTGGACCTGCTGCCGCCCGCGCGGCTGGTGCTGACGGTGCTGCGCGACCCGCGCGAACGCATCGCCAGCTTCTATTTCTTCCTGCTGCGCGAGGCGAAGGCCCTGTCGCCGCAGGATCTGGCGCTGCGCCACAACACCGGCAAGCAGCGCATCCTGACCACCCCGGCCGAGGACTATTTCTTTGGCGGCGACCGGCCGTGGCAGCGGTTTGTCCGCGACCATTACGACAACTTCTACTGCAGCTATTTCGCCACACGGATGATGCGCGGCCTGCGGCTGATCGAGAAGCTGCCCGAGGCCGAGGTGATCCGCCGCGCGCTGGCCGGTCTGCGGGTGATGGACGGGGTCTATGACATCGGCGCGCTGGACCGGCTGGAGGATGATTTCCAGGCCCGCACCGGCCACCGGCTGCACCTGACCGGCAACTACCGCAACGCGGGCCACCATGCGCGCGAACAGGCGCGCTGGCCGCTGCTGCTGGACCGCATGGACAGCGACGCGGGCCGCCGCCGGCTCGAGGATTTCGTGACCCGCGATCTGGCGCTGCTGGACGCCTTTGCCCGCGGCTGACCCCGCGGCCCGGGCGGCGCCGGATCAGGTATCCAGCGCCTCGCGATAGTAGCGGCGCAGCAGCAGGATGCCCAGCGCACAGGTGACCAGCGACAGCGCCGCGGGATAGATCGGCAGCGTGTATTGCGCGTTGTAGGTGGGATAGATGCTGTCGCGCACCATCCCCACCGTATGCGTGACCGGGTTGTACCAGAACAGCCAGCGGAACTTGTCCGGCACCGATTCAAAGGTGAACAGCACGCAGGAAAAGATCATCAGCGGCCGGGTGATCAGGCCCCACATCGTCTGCCACAGCGGCGACCGGGTGAACGGATAGGCCAGCATCACCCCAAAGCCGAGGCCCAGCACCGCCGTCAGCGCAAAGCCCTGCATCAACAGCGGCACGTCGATCGAGGCCGGCATCTCGATGAAGGTGAAGATCACCCCCAGGATCAGATAGGCCACCACCAGTTCCACGAACAGGTTCACCAGGAACCGCGCGATGATCGGGTCCAGGAAAGTGATCGCCGGATAGACCAGCAGCTGGCGCGAATAGTTCACGGACGAGGCGACCTTCATCGAGATGCCGCGGAACATCGTGTAGGGCAGGATCCCCGTGGCATAGAACAGGGCAAAGCTGTGACCCAGCGGCGGGTCGCGAAAGACCAGCGCAAAGGCCACGGTCATGATCATCAGCCCCGCCACCGGGTCCAGGATCGACCAGATGAACCCGCCCGGCGTGCGCCCGTTCGAGGTATAGATCTCGCGCAGCATCAGCGCCCCGATCGCCCGCAGCGAGGGATAGCTGCGCGCCGTGCCCTCGCGCAGGCGCGGCGTCTGGGGGGCGGGCAGGTCGGTGGGCATCGGGGGACTCCGGCGGGCAGGCGGGGAACGGACGGGCCAGCGGCAGGTCAGGCGATGCGCACTGGCGCTGCGCGCGCAAAACATGTAGCAAAAGAGGACAGGGTTCAATCATTCCGGGACCGCGCATTGACATCTTCTGCCGTTCCAGCCGCCGGTCAGCCAGACGACGCCGCCGATCACACCGCACAGGGCCGGGCCGCCGCAGGGCCCCGGCTGCACCCGGCCCCCGATGCCGAGTCCGTGGCCGACCGCGCCGCCCGCCGCGCCGCCGCCGTCGCCGCGCGTGAGGCCCGCCTGGCCGCGGGCCTTCCGGCCCAGGGCGCCAGACCAGGGTCGGCCGCGGCGCGCCCGGCGCCCGGTGCGCGGCCTGCCGCCGTGCCGGCCCCCGCGACGATGCCGGTCGCGAGGCCGACCGTC
>JACXUX010000116.1 GCA_014763725.1 Rhodobacterales bacterium | reverse complement strand
TGGCCGAGGCGCTGCGGCTGGACCGGGCGGGCCTCTGCCGCGCGCTGGGGGTGTCGGGGTCCATGGCCTCGGGCATCATCGAATATCTGGCCGACGGCACCTCGACCAAGCGGCTGCACCCCGGCTGGGCGGCGCAGTCGGGCCTGCGGGCGGCGGCGCTGGGGCAGGCGGGCTTTACCGGGCCGGTGTCGGTGTTCGAGGGCACGCACGGCTTCTTTCACGCCCTCTCGACCCCGCGGGCGACGGATTTCGCCCCCCTGACCCGGGACCTGGGCACAAGGTGGGAGGCCGCGCGCCTGGCCTTCAAGCCCTTTGCCTGCGGGACCATGACCCAGCCCTATGTCGACTGCGCCAGCGACCTGCGCCGCCGCGGCATCGCCCCCGAACAGGTGCGCGCCATCACCTGCGACGTGGGCGAAGGCACGGTCCACCGGCTGTGGGAACCGCCGGCGGGCAAGCAGACCCCGCCCACCCCCTATGCGGCCAAGTTCAGCGGCCCCTGGTGCGTGGCGGCGGGCTGGATCTGGGGCGACGCCGGCCCGGCCCAGTTCACCGAGGAGGCCGTGCGCGCCCCCCGCGCGCTGGCGCTGGCGGCGAAGGTGGGCTTCCGCATCGACCCCGACAACGAATATCCCGCCAACTACACCGGCCATATCCGGGCCGAGCTGCTGGACGGCACGGTGGTGGAATCCCGCGCGCCCTGGCTGCGCGGGGGGGCGCGCGCGCCGCTCAGCCGCGACGAGCTGCTGGCCAAGGCGCGCGCCAACCTGGCCTTTGCCGGGCGCGACCCCGCCCGCGCCGACGCCCTCGCCGCCTGGGCCGACCGGCTGATGGCCGGGCAGGGCGCGGCGGATGTGGCCGACCTGCGGCTGTGCTGACCGAGGCCGAACTGCTGTCGGGAGCCATCCCGCCGGCGGTGGCGCTGGCGGGCATGGCGGTCTGCTTTGTCGCGGGCGTGCTGGGCGGACTGTCGGGCTATGGCGCGGGGCTTCTGGTGACGCTGTTCATCGCGCCGATCGTCGGGCCCAAGGCGCTGATCCCGATGATCTCGGTCCTGATGCTGATCAACAACGGCAGCCGGGTCTGGTTCTACCGCCATGCGCTGGACCTGCGGACGGTGCTGCGCATTTCCGCCGTGGCGCTGCAGATGGCCTGGATCGGCGCGCATGTCTATGTGCGGCTGGACAGCACCATCGTGCAGATGGTGCTGGGCGCCGTCCTGATCCTGTCGGTGCCGCTGCGGCGGATGCTGAACCGCGCGCAGATCCGCCCCGGCCCCGTGGGGGTCTATGGCGTGGGGGCGGTGTTCGGCTTTCTGTCGTCGCTGATCGTGGGGGCGGGGATGCTGGTCGTGCCGCTGCTGATGGGCATGGGCTATGCGGGCGCGGCGCTGCTGGCCACCGATGCGGCGATCGCGGTCAGCGTGAACCTGTTCAAGGCGGTCGACTTCGGCGCGCTGGATGCGCTGAGCCTGCCCTATTCCGGCTGGCGCTGGTGCTGGGCCTGTGCACCATTCCGGGCACGGCCTGTGCGGCCTGGATCCTGCGCCACACCAGCCTGCGGCTGCATACCCTGCTGATCGAAGGGCTGATCCTGGCCGGCGGCGCCTCCATGCTGCTGGGCGGGTTCGGCGGCTGAGCGAAGCCGGCGCCTGCAATCGTGTATCCGCCTGCATACAACAGGATACAAGTTAGCCCCCGAGTCACCCCATGACGGACGACGCCAGCCCCCCGCAGGGCCAGACCGCCTATCGCCAGCTTCTGGACGAAATCCGCCGCGGCGCGCTGCCGCCCGGCGCGCGGCTGCGCGAAACCGACCTGGCCGACCGGCTGGGCATCAGCCGCACCCCCGTGCGCGAGGCGATCCGCCAGCTAGAGGCCGATGGCCTGGTCACCCACCTGCCCCGCCAGGGCGCCACGGTGCGCCAGCTGGACTATGCCGAGGTGATCGAGCTTTACGAGATGCGCGCCGTGCTGGAAGGCACCGCCGCCCGGCTGGCCGCCCGCGCCGCGTCCGACGTGGAACTGGCCGAACTGGCCGAGATCAACGCCACGCTGGCCGATGCCGAACGCGCCACCGTCGCGGTGGCCGAACATGCCGCCATCCTGGCCGCGCTGGCCGCGCGCGACGGGGCGGCGGCGGAACTGGCCACGCGGGCGCATGTCTCGTCGGCCATGGCAGCCCGGCTGCGGGCCATGCGCGGCCGCCCCCTTGCACTGGAGGAGGAGACATGACCGACCTTTCGGGCATCTTCGATGTGGCCGTCGTGGGGGGGCGGGAACGCCGCCCTGTGCGCGGCCATCACCGCGGCCGAGGCCGGCGCGCGGGTGGTGATGCTGGAATCCGCCCCGCCGCCCTATCGCGGCGGAAATTCGCGCCACACCCGCAACTTCCGCTGCATGCACCACGGCCCGATGTCGGTGCTGATCGGCAGCTATGAGGAAGAGGAATATTTCCACGACCTGATGCTGGTCACCAAGGGCAAGACGGATGAGGCGCTGGCCCGCATGACCATCCGCCAGTCCGAGGAATGCCTGCCCTGGATGGAGGCGCATGGCGTGCGCTTTCAGCCGTCGCTGTCGGGCACGCTGTCGCTGGGGCGGACGAATGCCTTCTTCCTGGGCGGGGGCAAGGCGCTGGTGAACGCCTACTACAACACCGCGCAGGACCTGGGCGTCACCGTCGCCTATGAGGCCGAGGTGACCCATGTCCACCGCGACGGCGACCGCATCGACCATCTGCAGGTGACCGTGGGCGGCCGGCCGGTCACGCTGCACGCCCGGGCCTATGTTCTGGCCTCGGGCGGGTTCCAGGCCGATCTTGACTGGCTGGCCCGCGCCTGGGGGCCGGCCGCGCGCAACTTCCTGATCCGCGGCACACCCTACAACCGCGGCGTGGTGCTGCGCGACATGCTGGACCAGGGCGCCCAGTCGGTGGGCGACCCGACCCAGTGCCACGCCGTGGCCATCGACGGGCGGGCGCCGAAATACGATGGCGGCATCGTCACCCGGCTGGACTGCGTACCATTTTCGATCGTGGTCAACCGCGATGGCCACCTATTCTATGACGAGGGCGAGGATGTCTGGCCCAAGCGCTATGCGATCTGGGGCCGGCTGGTGGCCGCCCAGCCCGACCAGGTGGGCTATGCGATCATCGACTCCAAGTCGATCGACCTGTTCATGCCCTCGGTCTTTCGCCCGGTGCAGTCCGACACGATCGAGGGGCTGGCCAGCCAGCTGGGGCTGGACCCCCAGGCGCTGCGCCGCACGGTCGACAGTTTCAACGCCGCCTGTCGGCCCGGCCCCTTCCACCCGACCGAACTGGACGGGCTGCGGACCGAGGGGCTGAACACCCCCAAGACGAACTGGGCCCGGCCGATCGACACCCCGCCCTTCCATGGCTATCAGCTGCGGCCCGGCGTCACCTTCACCTATCTGGGGCTCAAGGTCGACCAGACCGCCCAGGTGCACGGCGACCGGGGGCCGATCCGCAACCTGTGGGCCGCGGGCGAGATCATGGCCGGGTCGATCCTCGGCCAGGGCTATCTGGCCGGCTTCGGCATGACCATCGGAACCGTCTTCGGACGCATCGCAGGGCGAGAGGCTGCCGCACATGTTGCATGACCCCATCACCGAGGCCACCCGCCAGATCGAGATCTGCAACGCCTGCCGCTATTGCGAAGGCTTCTGTTCCGTCTTTCCGGCGATGACCCGCAACAAGGCCTTTGCCGCGGGTGAAATCACGCATCTGGCCAACCTGTGGCACAACTTCCGGGGCTGCTATTATTCCTGCCAGTATACCGAGCCGCATGAATTCGCGCTGAACCTGCCCGCCGCGCTGGCCGAGGTGCGGGTCGACAGCTGGGAACGGCTGATCCGCCCGCGCGCGGTGGCGCGGCTCTTCCAGACGCACGGGGTGGCGATGGCGGCCCTGGGCGTGGTGGCGGTGGCCTTCTTCCTGTGGGCGCTGACCGCCCTGCGGCCCCAGCGGGGCGAGGGGTTCTATGCCCATCTGGCGCATGGCACGATGGCGGCGATCTTTGCGCCCGCGTTCCTGGCGCCGCTGGCGGCGATCGGGCTGGCCCTGCGCGACTACTGGCGCGAGGTGGGCGGCAGCCGGCTGACGCCCGTGCATCTGCGCGCGGCGCTGGGCCAGGCGGCGCGGCTGCGGAACCTGTCGGGCGGTCAGGGTCAGGGCTGCAACTTCGAGGACGGCGACCGCCATACCGACCGCCGCCGCGTGGCGCATCAGCTGGTGATGTGGGGGTTCCTGCTGTGCCTGGCGTCGACCTACAGCGGGACCATCATGCACTATCTGCTGGACTGGCCCGCGCCCTATCCGGTCTGGGCGCCGCCCAAACTGCTGGGCGTGCCGGGCGGGCTGATGATGGTGGCGGGCGCGGGCTGGCTGGTGGCGCTGAAGCTGCGCGCCGATCCGACGCTGGGGGCCGCACGGGTCTGGGGGGGCGAGATGGCCTTTGTCCTGCTGCTGGCCGTGGTGGCGGCGACGGGGCTTGCGCTTTACGCCGCGACGGGCAGCGCGCTGGTGGCGCCGCTGCTGGCGCTGCATCTGGCCAGCGTGCTGGTGCTGTTCCTGCTGATGCCGTTTTCCAAGATGGTCCACGGCTTCTTCCGCCTGACCGCCCTGCTGGCCGAAGAGACCAAGGCCCGGTCCTGACCCGCGGCCCGGGCGTCAGACCATCATCGTGGCCTGCACCGCGCGCAGCCAGCGGTCGTGCCGGGCGCTGCGTTCGGCGGCCTCCATGCGGGGGGCAAAGCGGCGGTCCAGCGCCCAGCGGTCGGCAAAGGCGTCCGGCGGGGGGCAGACCCCGGCCTGCAGCCCCGCCAGATAGGCCGCGCCCAGAGCCGTCGTCTCGGTCACCACGGGGCGGTCGACCGGGGCGCCCAGGATGTCGGCCAGGAACTGCATCGTCCAGTCGCTGGCCGCCATGCCGCCATCCACCCGCAGCACCCCGGGCGGCGCGGCCCCCCAGTCGGCCTGCATCGCCAGCACCAGGTCGCGCGTCTGGTGGCCCACGCTTTCCAGCGCCGCCCGCGCCAGATCGGCCGGCCCGGTGTTGCGCGTCAGGCCGAAGATCGCGCCGCGGCAGTCCGGCCGCCAGTAGGGCGCGCCCAGCCCGGTGAAGGCCGGCACCAGCACCACGCCCTGGGCGGGATCGGCGGCCTCGGCCAGGGCCTGGGTCTGGTCGGCGCTGGCGATCAGCCGCAGCCCGTCGCGCAGCCATTGCACCACGGCGCCCGCCACGAAGATCGACCCTTCCAGCGCATAGGTCGTCTGGCCCCCCAGCCGGTAGGCGATCGTCGTCAGCAGCCGGTTGGCCGAGGCGACGCGGTCCGCCCCGGTGTTCATCAGCGCAAAGCAGCCGGTGCCATAGGTCGATTTCATCATGCCGGGGCGGAAGCAGGCCTGCCCCACGGTGGCCGCCTGCTGGTCGCCCGCCACGCCGCGGATGGGGACGGGCGCGCCGAACAGGTCGGGGTCGGTCATGCCATAGTCGGCCGCGCAGTCCTGCACCGCGGGCAGGATCGCCATCGGCACCCGCAGCAGCGCGCACAGCGCCGGGTCCCAGGCATTGGCGCCGATGTCGAACAGCAGCGTGCGCGCGGCATTGGTAGCATCGGTCGCATGCACGCGCCCGCCGGTCAGGTTCCAGATCAGCCAGCTGTCGACGGTGCCAAAGGCCAGCTCGCCCCGTTCGGCCCGGTCGCGCGCGCCCGGCACGGCGTCCAGGATCCAGGCGACCTTGGTGGCCGAGAAATAGGGGTCCGCCAGCAGGCCCGTGCGCGCAGCCAGCAGCGGCTCGTGCCCCGCGGCGCGCAGCGCCTCGCACGCCGGGGCGGTGCGCCGGTCCTGCCAGACGATGGCGCGGTGGATCGGCCGGCCTGTGGCGCGGTCCCAGATCACGGTCGTCTCGCGCTGGTTGGTGATGCCGATGGCGGCGATGTCGGCCCCGGTCAGCCTGGCCCGCGCCAGCGCGCCGCGGGCGGTCTGCAGCACGCTGGTCCACAGGTCCGTCGCGTCATGTTCCACCCAGCCGGGCGCGGGGAAGTGCTGGGGGAATTCCTGCTGGGCCCGGGCGACCGGACGCAGCCCCGCATCGAAGACGATCGCACGGGACGAGGTGGTGCCCTGGTCGATGGCAAGCAGATGGGTCATGGCAGGCGTCCCCCGGATGATGCCCCCGGCGCGGGGCGCCGCGGTCGGATGCAGGATGGCGCGGCGCGGGGCCGCGGAAAAGGGGTCGCGCGGCCTCAGCCCCCGGCCGCCACGCGGGCCATGTGGTCGTCCAGCGCGGCGATCTGGTCGGGCGTCATCCGCAGGCCCAGCCGGGTGCGCCGCCAGACCACATCCTCGGCCCGGCGGGCCCATTCGCGGGTCATCTGCCAGGTCACCTCGGCCTCGGTCAGGGTGGCGCCGAAGTCGCGGCCCAGGTCGGCGGGCGACCGAGCCGCGCCCAGCAGGTCAAAGGCCTCGGTCCCGTAGGCGCGCACCAGCCGCGCGGCATGCGCGGGATCAAGGAAGGGATAGCGGTCGCGCAGCCGATCCGTCAGCGCCGCCACCCCGTCATGCGGAAAGTCGCCCCCGGGCAGCGGCACCCGCGCCGTCCAGGCCCCCTTCAGCCCCGCGAACACGGGCGCCAGCCGGTCCATCGCGGATTCGGCCAGGCGGCGATAGGTGGTGATCTTGCCGCCGAACACGTTCAACATCGGCGCGCCCGCGGTCTCCAGCGACAGCACATAGTCGCGCGTCGCCGCCGTGGCCGAGGACGCCCCGTCGTCATACAGCGGCCGCACCCCCGAATAGGTCCAGACCACATCCGCCTCGGTCACCGGGCGGGCGAAGTAGCGGCTGGCAAAGGCCAGCAGATAGTCCCGCTCTCCTTCCGTGCAGCCCACGTCGGACGGGTCGCCCGTGTGGTCCATGTCGGTCGTGCCGATCAGGGTGAAGTCCTGTTCATAGGGGATGGCAAAGATGATCCGCCCGTCGCTGCCCTGAAAGAAATAGCAGCGGTCGTGGTCATACAGCCGGCGCGTGACGATGTGGCTGCCGCGGACCAGCCGCACGCCCTCGGACGAATTCAGCCGCGCGACGTTTCGGATGACCTGGCCCACCCAGGGTCCGGCCGCGTTCACCAGCACCCGCGCATGGTGGACCCGGGGGCCCTCGGCCCCCTCGGTCCGGATGGTCCAGTGGTCGCCCGTCCGTTCGGCGCCGACGACGCGGGTGCGCGTCAGGATGCGCGCCCCGCGCGCCGCCGCATCGCGGGCGTTCAGCACGACCAGGCGCGAATCTTCCACCCAGCAGTCGGAATATTCGAAGGCGCGGCGGAACTCGGGGCGCAGGGGGCGGCCCGCGGGGTCCTGCGTCAGGTCCAGCGCGCGGGTCGCGGGCAGGATGCGCCGCCCGCCCAGGGTGTCATACAGGAACAGCCCCAGCCGGATCATCCAGCCCGGGCGACGGCCGCGCATCCAGGGCATCACCCGGGCCAGCAGGCGGCTGGCCGGCGTGTCGCTGTCGAACCGCATCCCCGGATGCAGCGGCAGCACGAACCGCATGGGCCAGCTGATGTGCGGCATGGCCACCAGCAGGATTTCGCGTTCCTCCAGCGCCTCGCGCACCAGGCGGAACTCGAAATATTCCAGATAGCGCAGCCCGCCGTGGAACAGCTTGGTCGAGGCCGAGGACGTGGCCTGCGCCAGATCGCCCTGTTCGGCCAGGGTGACCGACAGCCCCCGCCCCGCCGCATCGCGCGCGATCCCGCAGCCGTTGATGCCGCCGCCGATGACGAACAGATCGGCCAGCCCGGCCTGTGCAACCCCTGCCACCGTTTCCCCCCGCCCGGACCCGGGCAAAGCCGCGCCTTGGCGCCCTTGGCCGATCAGATACGTTCGCTTTTTCCGGAAAGAAAGGAAAAACGAACTTCCCGTACCGGAAAACTTGCACGAACCGGGGAAAATCGCGCATCCTGAGGCCACCCGCCGCCCTGTGGAAGGAGTGACCCATGGCCCTGACCCTGCGCCAGGCCGAGATCCTGGACCTGGCCCGCGCCGAGGGCCGCGTGATCGTCGAGGATCTGGCGCAGCGATTCGACGTGACGCTGCAGACGATCCGCCGCGACCTGACCGAACTGGCCGAGGCGGGCCTGGTCGACCGGGTGCATGG
>JACXUX010000443.1 GCA_014763725.1 Rhodobacterales bacterium | reverse complement strand
CCGCCGCCCCCGTCAGCACCACCGCGCGGCCGCGTTCGAACCAGCGGTCGTCAAATCCCGCAAAGGCCGCCCAGCGGAACAGCCGGCCGTCCTGCACCGTCTCGACCGCGCGTTCGGCGGCATAGCCGGGCTGGGTCAGGTCGAACCGGCAGGCCGCATCGCCCAGCACCGCCGAACAGGCCTTCAGGAACACCCGCCCCTGCGGCTGGTTCAGCCGCTCGGCCAGGCCCCGCAGCTCGGCGCGAAAGGCGCCGGCCGCGCGCGTCACCTCGCCCAGCGTGCCGGTGAACAGCGGCTGGCGCTGGGTCACATCGGCCCAGTTGACCAGCCACAGCCGCACCGCGGCGCCGTCGAACAGCCCCGCCATCAGATCGGCCTCGGTCACGCCGGCATCCGACAGCGCGCCCAGCGCCTCGGAATTGTCGACCGCCAGGCCCGTGGTCTGCTGCAGCGCCGCCGCCGTCAGCCCGGTGCCCGCGCGAAAGGTCACGCCGTCAAAGGTCAGGTCGCGGTCATGGTCGGTAAAGCCGAACACCGCCCCGTCGCGCCGCGTCACCGCCCAGGCGCGGCAGACCGTCGTCGCCCCGGTCGCCAGATGGGTCAGGATCGTCATACCCGCACCTCGACCACCGGCACCTGCGGCACGTCGCCGGCCTGAAAGCTGGCCACCGACACCAGGATGCGGTCGGTATCGAACCGCACCGGCACGTCGAACTCGAACCCCGCGGTCACCGGCACGCCGCGGTCGGGCGCCCGGGCAAAGGTGATCCGCCCCGTGGCCGGGTCCAGCTGCCACTCGACGCCCTCGCGCAGCGGATCGCCCGCCAGCGCCACCTGCACCGTGCCCGCCACCGGCTTGGCAATCGGGCGCACATAGCGCACCCCGCCCGAGGCATAGGTCTTGGCCAGCTGGAACACCGCCGTCGCCCCGTCGCCCGTGCCCAGCGGCTGATCCCCCGGCGCCGGCTGGCGCGAGGCGGGGCAGGACCGGTAATCGGCCCAGTCCTTCCAGCGGAACCCGTGCAGCTGGCCCTGCCGCGCCTCGAAGAAGGCGATCAGCACCTCGACATCGTCCAGGCTGCGCAGCCCCAGCCCCGCGTCATAGCGCCGCCGCGCATGCGCCCAGGGGCTGTTGCGTTCCTCGAACCCGTTGGCCAGCGTGACGATCTCGGTCCGCCGTTCGGGCCCGCCGACAGAGCCAAAGCTCAGGTTGGCGGGAAAGCGCACTTCGTGAAAGCTCATGCATCACCCGTTCCGGTTGCCGCGGGCCAGCGCGCGGCTGACCTCGGCGGCGATCTGCGCCTGGCTGCGGCGGAACCCCGCCACATCGGGGCTGGTCACGTTCACCACGATGCTGACGGGCCGGCCGCCGCCCTGGGCCTGGACCCCCAGCCGCCCGTCGGGGCCGCGGGTCAGCGGCATGATCGCCTCGGGGCCCGCCTCGCCCATCAGCCCGCGCCCGCCCCGCATGGGGAAGGTGACAGGCTGCGTCACCACCCCGCCGCGGGCAAAGGGCATGACCCGGCCCTGGGAAAACGC
>JACXUX010000115.1 GCA_014763725.1 Rhodobacterales bacterium | reverse complement strand
CCTGCCCGACCCGCCCCGGACCGAGGTGCGCACCCGCGTCTGCGACTGAACCGGCGGCTTTCTCTTGCCTAGGGCCGCGCTTGCGCCTATAGGCCGCGCATCCCAAGGCTGATCTGCGCCGGCGCTGGTTTTCCGGCCCGATCCTGCGCATCCCGGCCGCGGGGCCATGAAAGACCGGCGGAGCCAACCGCCCGGCCCGTGAAACATGCAAAGGACTGTTCGGATGTGCGCTAAGGCGACCATGGAGGAATTCGAGGCCCTCCTGAAAGAAAGCCTCGAACTGGACACCCCCTGCGAGGGCAGTGTCGTCAAGGGCAAGGTCATCGCCATCGAGGCGGGCCAGGCCATCATCGACGTCGGCTACAAGATGGAAGGCCGCGTCGACCTGAAGGAATTCGCAGGCCCCGGCGAAAACCCCGCCATCAAGGTGGGCGACGAGGTCGAGGTCTATCTGGACCGCGTGGAAAACGCCCGTGGCGAAGCGGTGATCAGCCGCGAGAAGGCCCGGCGCGAGGAAGCCTGGGACCGTCTGGAAAAGGCCTATGCCGACGAGACCCGCGTCGACGGCGCGATCTTCGGCCGCGTCAAGGGCGGCTTCACCGTGGATCTGGGCGGCGCCGTGGCCTTCCTGCCGGGCAGCCAGGTCGACGTGCGTCCGGTGCGTGACGCCGGCCCCCTGATGGGCATCAAGCAGCCCTTCCAGATCCTGAAGATGGACCGCCGCCGCGGCAACATCGTGGTCAGCCGCCGCGCCATCCTGGAAGAAAGCCGCGCCGAACAGCGCGCCGAGGTGATCTCGAACCTCTACGAAGGCCAGACGGTCGACGGCGTGGTCAAGAACATCACCGAATACGGCGCCTTCGTCGACCTGGGCGGCGTGGACGGCCTGCTGCACGTCACCGACATGGCCTGGCGCCGCGTCAACCATCCGTCGGAAATCCTGTCGATCGGCGAGACCGTCAAGGTTCAGGTCATCAAGATCAACAAGGAAACCCACCGCATCAGCCTGGGCATGAAGCAGCTGATGGCCGACCCGTGGGATTCGGTGGAAAAGACCTATCCGATCGGGTCCGTCCACAAGGGCCGCGTGACCAACATCACCGACTACGGCGCCTTCGTCGAGCTGGAGGCCGGTGTCGAAGGTCTGGTCCATGTGTCCGAAATGTCCTGGACCAAGAAGAACGTCCACCCCGGCAAGATCGTCTCGACCAGCCAGGAAGTGGACGTCATGGTGCTGGAAATCGACAGCGCCAAGCGCCGCGTGTCGCTGGGTCTGAAGCAGACCATGCGCAACCCGTGGGAAGTCTTCGCCGAAACCTATCCGGTGGGCAGCACCATCGAGGGCGAGGTCAAGAACATCACCGAATTCGGTCTGTTCGTCGGCCTCGACAACGACATCGACGGCATGGTGCACCTGTCCGACCTGTCGTGGGACAAGCGCGGCGAAGAGGCGATCCAGTCCTATCGCAAGGGCGACACGGTCAAGGCCGTGGTCACCGAGGTCGATACCGAAAAGGAACGCATCAGCCTGTCGATCAAGGCGCTGGGCGACGACACGTTCAGCGAGGCGGTGGGCGGCGTCAAGCGCGGCGACGTGATCACCGTGGCCGTGACTGCGATCGAGGATGGCGGGATCGAGGTGGAATACAACGGCGCCAAGTCGTTCATTCGCCGGTCGGACCTGTCGCGCGACCGTCAGGACCAGCGCCCCGAGCGCTTCCAGAAGGGCGACAAGATCGACGTCCGCGTGGTCAACATCGACCCCAAGACCCGCAAGCTGGGCCTGTCGATCAAGGCGCGCGAGATCGCCGAGGAAAAGGAAGCCGTAGAACAGTATGGCTCGTCCGATTCGGGCGCCTCGCTGGGCGACATCCTGGGCGCCGCGCTCAAGGGCGACCGCCGCTGAGGCACCCGGGCGCCGTCAGGGCAGCCGGACCGCGAAAGACAGGGGCCCCGCCGTCATGGCGGGGCCCTTGCGCATCCGGGGCCGGGATTCCTGTTTGTGCCCGCGGAAAACCTTCCTATAGTCCCGTGCACAAAAGGGCGCACCGCCGGGCTGCGTTCACACGGGGGGCAGCATGATCCGTTCGGAACTGATCCAGAAGATTGCCGACGAGAACCCGCACCTGACGCTGCGCCATGTCGAGCGCATCGTGAACACCGTCTTCGAGGAAATCATCGCCGCGCTGGAACGCGGCGACCGCGTGGAACTGCGCGGCTTCGGCGCCTTTTCGGTCAAGGCGCGCGATGCGCGCCTGGGCCGCAACCCGCGCACCGGCGAGGCGGTCGAAGTGGAGGACAAGAACGTTCCCTTCTTCAAGACGGGCAAGCTGCTGCGCGACCGGCTGAACGGCAAGGCATGAAGGGGGCGCGGCGATGATCCGCTGGCTGCGATATCTGTTTCTGGCGGCGCTGGGGCTGGGTCTGCTGGTGGTGGCGCTGGCCAACCGCGGCCCGGTCGAGCTGCGGCTGCTGCCGCGCGATCTTGGCACCTTCATGGGCGTCGATCTGGCGGTGCAGCTGCCGCTGTTCGTGGTGATCTTTGCCGGCATCGCGGCAGGGCTGCTGATCGGCTTTGTCTGGGAATGGCTGCGCGAGGCCAAGCATCGCGCCGCCGCCAGCCGTCACGCCCGCGCCGCGGCGCAGCTGCAGCGTGAGGTGTCGACCCTGCGCGACGACAAGGCGCGCCCCAAGGATGAGGTTCTGGCGATCCTGGCCGACAAGCGGAAAGTCGGCTGAGTGCCAGAGGTCCGCGTCAAGATCTGCGGCCTGCGCAGTCCGGCCGATGTCCGGGCCGTGGCCGAGGCGGGCGCCGCCTATGCGGGCTTTGTCTTCTTTCCGAAATCGCCCCGGCATGTGACTCTGGACCAGGCGCGCGCGCTGGCGCTGGCCGCGCCACCCGGCCTGGCCAAGGTGGCGCTGACGGTCGATGCCGATGATGCGACGCTGGATGCCATCGTGGCGGCCGTCCCGCTGGACATTCTGCAGCTGCACGGCCACGAAACCCCCGCCCGCGTGGCCGAGCTGCGCGCCCGCCACGGCCTGCCGGTGATGAAGGCGATGGGGGTGGCCGAACCGGCCGACCTGGCCGCAATCACCGACATGTCGCTGGTGGCCGACCAGATCCTGATCGACGCCAAGCCGCCGCGCGGCGCGGACCTGCCCGGGGGCAACGGGCTGGCTTTTGACTGGCGCCTGCTGGTGGGGCGCACCTGGCTGCGGCCGTGGATGCTGGCCGGCGGGCTGACGCCCGACAACGTGGCCCAGGCGGTGCGGCTGACCGGGGCGCGGCAGGTCGACGTATCCTCGGGCGTCGAATCGGCGTCGGGGGTCAAGGACCCGGCGCGCATCGCGGCCTTTGTGGCCGCGGCGCAGGGGGACGCCGAGGCCCCCCCGCGCCTGCGCTAGGCCTACATCGCGGGCAGGATCGTCAGGTCGCGGACCTGCGCGTCCGTCCCGGTGATGGCCCAGCTGGCGGTGACGGCGCCGGTGGCCAGGTCGGCCGTATGCAGCCCGCCCATCGCGGCCAGCCAGGCGGTGTTCGTGCCCTCGGCCGTGGTGGCCACGTCCAGGCCCACGGGGCCGGTCAGCATCACGCCCAGCTTGCCCACGGCCTTCAGCGTGCCGTCATTCGGCGCGACCTGCTGGATCAGGCCCGAGATCGTGGCATCGATGTCGAACATCGCGGTCTTTTCCGGCTTGCCGAAGCTGTTGGTATAGGCCGCCGCCACGATGTTCGGGGTTTCGCCCGCGTGCATGTCCTCGGCCACGAAGGCCAGCGGCTTGTCCACGGTCACCTCGCCCGTCTCCATGTTCACGCGGTGGTTCACCAGCCCGGACATGAAGCGCAGCCGGTCCGCCGCCGGGTTCACGTCGACGATGACGGGGGCATCGCCCACGGGCAGCATGGTGGCCATACGCGACAGTTCGGTGGTCGCGCCGGTCATCGGGTCGATCGTCACGATGGCCTGGGCCGTGGTCACGCCGATCAGCTGCATCGTGCCCGGGCGCCAGTCGATGCCCAGCAGGCTGTCTACCCCTTGCACCTCGACGGTGCCGGTGACGGCGGCGGTGGCGGTGTCGATCATCACCAGCGTGCGGTCGCCGGTCAGGCCCACGGCGGTCTGGGTGGTGGCGGTCTGGGCGGCGGCGGGGGCTGCGGCCAGCGCGGCCAGCAGGGTCATGTGGGCAAGTCGGGTCATCGGTCGCTCCTGCGAGTTGGTGGTAACGCCGGAACGGCGGCGCGGGCCCCCGGGTTTCAGCCCGGCGATGACGTTCGCGTGATCGCCCGCCCGTTGCGCGCGGGCCCCGGGCATGGTCGGGTCCGCGCAGGGCTGGCCGGGGGCAGGGCGGAATGGCGACAGAGACGATGCGATTTCGCGAGGCCGGGCGCGACGATCTGCCGGCAATCGTGGCGCTGCTGCGCGACGACGACCTGGGCCGCGGGCGCAAGGAGGCGCCCCTGGCCGCCTATCAGGCCGCCTTCGACGCCATCGCCGCCAGCCCGGCCGACCGGCTGATCGTGGGGGTGCTGGGCGACCGGGTGGTGGCCTGCGCGCAGCTGACGCCGATCCCGGGGCTGTCGCGCGGTGGCAGCCTGCGGGCCCAGGTCGAATCCGTCCGCGTGGCGCGCGACCTGCGGTCGGCGGGCCTCGGCGCGGCCCTGATGGCGCAGTGCGAGGCGCGGGCCTGCGCCGCGGGCTGCGCGCTGATCCAGCTGACGACCGACCGCAGCCGCACCGCGGCGCACCGGTTCCATGAGCGGCTGGGCTATGCGCCCAGCCATCCGGGCAGAAGAAGCCGCTTTGACGGCGGTCGCCCGGGGCGGTAAAGCCAACGGGCCAGGACGGGATGGAGAGAGCGGGATGGACGACGCGCTGAACAGCTACATGACGGGCCCCGACGAGGCCGGGCGCTTCGGCATCTTCGGGGGGCGCTTCGTCAGCGAAACGCTGATGCCGCTGATCCTGGAACTTGAGGCGCAGTACGAACACGCCAAGACCGACCCCACCTTCTGGGCCGAGATGAACGATCTGTGGACCCATTACGTCGGCCGGCCCAGCCCGCTGTATTTCGCCGAACGGCTGACCGACCATCTGGGCGGCGCCAAAGTCTACATGAAGCGGGACGAGCTGAACCACACCGGCGCGCACAAGATCAACAACGTGCTGGGCCAGATCATCCTGGCCCGCCGCATGGGCAAGACGCGGATCATCGCCGAAACCGGCGCCGGCCAGCACGGGGTGGCCACCGCCACCGTCTGCGCCAAGTTCGGGCTGAAATGCGTGGTCTACATGGGCGCCCATGACGTGGAACGCCAGGCACCCAACGTGTTCCGGATGAAGCTTCTGGGCGCCGAGGTGATCCCGGTGACCTCGGGGCGCGGCACGCTCAAGGACGCGATGAACGACGCGCTGCGCGACTGGGTGACCAATGTGCGCGACACCTTCTACTGCATCGGCACGGTGGCGGGGCCGCATCCCTATCCGGCGATGGTGCGCGACTTCCAGTCGATCATCGGCAAGGAAACGAAACAGCAGATGATGGAGCGCGAGGGCCGCCTGCCCGACACGATCATCGCCGCCATCGGCGGGGGGTCGAACGCGATGGGGCTGTTCCATCCGTTCCTGGACGACAAGACGGTGCGGATCATCGGGGTCGAGGCCGGCGGCAAGGGCGTCGACGACCGGATGGAACATTGCGCCAGCCTGACCGGCGGCCGCCCCGGGGTGCTGCACGGCAACCGGACCTATCTGCTGCAGGATGCCGATGGCCAGATCCTGGAGGGCTATTCGATCTCGGCCGGGCTGGACTATCCCGGGATCGGGCCCGAACACGCCTGGCTGCATGACGTGGGCCGGGCCGAATATGTGGCCATCACCGATGCCGAGGCGCTCGAGGCCTTTCAGCTGTGCTGCCGGCTTGAGGGGATCATCCCCGCGCTGGAGCCCAGCCACGCGCTGGCCCATGTGATGAAGATCGCCCCGACCCTGCCGCGCGACCATCTGATCGTGATGAACCTCTGCGGTCGCGGCGACAAGGACATATTCACCGTGGCGCGCCATCTGGGCGTGACGATGTCGGTCTGATCCCGCCCGCCCGATCCGTTCCCGGGGCCCCGCCATCGGCGGGGCCCTTCGCGTTTCGCGAATGGCGTGCCGTCATCCGCGTAAACCCGGGTTCATGGCCGCAACCCCGCGGCCGAATGGCCCGAAATTTTCTGCCCGGCGGATGGATGAGACGGCCGATCTGCGACGTTCTGCCTGTGTCGCCGCGATGGGCGGCACAGAGCACACACCGCAACAGGAGACTGACGATGCTTAAAACCACCACCGCCCTGGCGCTGATCCTGGCCCTGACCGCCACCGCCGCCACCGCCCTGACCGCCCAGGACCTGGTCGGCGAATGGGTCGCGGCCGGCTACAGCCGCGTCGAGGTCGAAACCAGCCCCACCCAGATCAAGGTCGAGGCGATCAGGGACGGCGTCAAGGTCGAGACCGTCTATGACGCCGCGACCGGCGCCGTGCTGAAGCAGGAGGCCGAGCGCGTCGACGGCGACGACGACACCACCCCGGGCGTCAGCTATGACAGCGACGACGACGACTTCGTGGGCGACGATGACGACGACCGCGATGAAGACGACCGCGACAAGGACGACGACAGCGACGACGACAAGGACGACGACGACGGGGGCGACGACGACGGGGGCGAGGATGGCGACGACTGATCGCGCCCCGCGGGGACCGCGGTGACCGGGCGCCTGGCGATTGCCGCGATCCTGGCTGTGCAGGCGGTCTGCGCGGTCGTCTTTGTCTGGGACATCCTGTCCTCGGTCGTGGGGCTGCGGACCCAGCCGATCAGCTGGCGCCTGCGCGAGATGATCGAGATCGGCGCCGCCCTGGGCCTGGTGCTGGGGCTGGTGCTGGGCGCCGTGGCGCTGCAGCGGTCGTTCCGCGCCCGCACCGCCGCCGAGGAACGCCTGCGCCGCGCCAGCGCGGACTTTCTGGCGCTGATGGGCGAACGCTTTGCCGAATGGGGCCTGACCCCGGCCGAACGCGACGAGGCGCTGTTCGCCATCAAGGGCATGACCGCGGCCGAGATCGCCACCCTGCGCGGCACCAGCGAGGGCACGGTCAAGGCCCAGATCGCCGCGATCTATCGCAAGGCGGGGGTGTCGGGCCGGTCGCAGCTGCTGAGCCTGTTCATCGAGCACCTGATGCGCGGCCTGCCCTCGGACGCCCCCACCGCAGCCACACCCGCGACCGGCAACCGCGATACGGCCGCCTGACGCCCCGGGCGGTGGCCCTGGGGCATTCGGCCGCGCCTGTCCCCGGGTGGCGGGGCCGCGGGCTCGATCTGGCGCAAGGCGGCCCGCCGCGGGCGGCGGGATGCTGCGCGCATGGTTCCGACATATTCCGCCGGACCAGTCGGGGAGGATCTTTCATGACGTTCAAGGCTGTTCTGGTTGTCACGATTTCCGCGCTTCTGTAGGCAGGCGCGGCCCTGGGTCAGGAAACCACCGCTGTGGGCGACTGCGCGCAACGCGATGCGGCGGGCAACTGCCTGCCGCTGGCCGCCCCCGCCACCGACACGGCGGCGGTTTCGGGCGACTGCGTGAAATCGCAGGATACCGCCGACTGCGGCCCCGCCCGCGTGCACAAGGACGACGGGGTGAAATACGGCGACCGCACCACCGACCAGACCGCGGGCAAGAACGGCGGGGCCACGGCCAGCGACGATGACGGCGCGACCGGCGGCACGGCCACCCATACCCGCGGGGATAGCAAGGGCGGCGGGGTCGGCGGAAACATGGGTCCGTCGAACTGATCGCCGATGCCACGCCCCCGGGCAGACGGGGGCGCGGCTCGATCGCATTGACGGCCCCCGGCGCACCCCGCCCGGGGCCGTTCCGTTGCCGGAAACCGGGTCAGCCGGCGTCGCCGGGCGCGATGGCGTAGCGTTGCAGGATGTCCAGCGGCACCACGTCCAGCGTGCGCAGATGGGTCGCGGCCAGCCGCACCTGGGGCGCCGCGCCTTCGTCATGGGCCTGCAGGAACCGGCCCGCGCACAGACACCACCAGTCGCCCGGCTTCAGCCCGGCAAAGCCGTATTCGGGCCGGGGCGTGGACAGGTCGTTGCCCAGGTATTTCGACAGCGCCAGGAATTCCTCGGTCATCCGGGCGCAGACGGTGTGCAGCCCGC
>JACXUX010000442.1 GCA_014763725.1 Rhodobacterales bacterium | reverse complement strand
GATCAAACCGGATCGGTTTTCCATCAGGGCATGACCCATGAAGCAGAGCATGGCGCCGGTGCCGGGAGACTTCTTGTAAAGCCGCGCGTCCGGGTCGGTCGTGGAAGCATGGGTGGCGTTGGACCGCTTCTCGCCCCGGAAGTCGACCTCGGCATTGCGGTTCCGGTCGGTTCAAGCGGATCTTCGGCGGCGGCTTCGGAGCGTGGCGGGCAGCCGGGGTCGTCGTCGGGTGGCGTGTCTCCGGCCTTCGGCTGGAAACTCTTCATGGACGCCCAGGCCTTGACCAGCGTGCCATCGACCGAGAAGTGATCATCCGACAGAAGCGGCGCGACTTCGCGGTGGGCGAGGATCGCGGCCATCACCTTGCGCGACATGTCGGTGGTCAGCAGCCGGTCGCGGTTCTTGGTGAAGACGGTCGGCACCCAGACCGGATCGTCGATGCCGAGGCCGACAAACCAGCGGAACAGCAGGTTATACTGCATCTGCTCCATCAGCTGCCGCTCGGAGCGGACCGAGAACAGGATTTGCAGCAGGTCCGTCCCACGCATCATAGCCTCCGCCGTTATCGTGCGGAGGGTGAATCATGTTCTCAAACCGCTGTCGAGGCGGGACTATTTCAGCAGCCTGCTAGGGGCAGAGGACGGAGGGGGGCTGCTCGCCCCCCGCGCTGACGCGCCCCCCTCGGGATATTTGCACACTGTTGAGGAGCAGGCGGTTTTCCCCTCAACAGTGCCGAAATATCCCGCGGGGGTCCGGGGGCGCGAAGCCCCCGGCGCCTCGTCTCAGCGCGAGCCGCGCCAGGCCGAGCGCCGCGCATCGGCCAGCATCAGCGCATAAAGTCCAAGCCCCGCCAGCGACAGCGCCGCGCCGACATAGCCCGAGGACGGAAACCTCCAGCCCGCCGCCACCGCCCGCGCCGCCAGAAACGGCCCCAGCGCATTGGCGACGTTGAAGGCCGAATGATTGAGCGCCGCGGCCAGTTGCTGCGCCTCGCCCGCCACATCCATCAGCCGGATCTGCAGTACCGTCGAGAGCCCGCCGATCACGCTCAGGCAAAAGACCACCGGCGCCAGCGTCCAGAGGCTCACGGTCGCCGCGGGATAGATCAACAGCACCAGCGTCCCCAGCCCCAGAAACGCATAGCCCGCCGCGACCGGATTGCGATCCGCCGCCCAGCCCGCGACCAGCGTGAAAACCGTCATCCCCGCGCCCGCCAGCATCAGCATCGCCGGCACGGCGATCGCGGGCGCCTGCATCGTGGTGATCAGCGTCGAGGCGAGATAGGTATAGACCGCGAAGAAGCCGCCAAAGCCCACCGCGCCGGTGATCAGGATCAGCCAGACCTGACGGCTGGCCAGCGCTTTGAGCTCGCGCAGCGGGTTCGCGCCCGGGTCCGGCCGGTCGGCGGGCGCCTTCAGTGCCACCGCCAGTGCCGTCGCCGCCGCCAGAAGCCCGACGATGCCAAAGCCAAAGCGCCAGCCCACCGTTTGCCCCAGCACATTGGCGAAGGGCCCCCCCAGCGTCGTCGCCACCGTCAGCCCCAGCATCACCCGCGCCACCGCGCGCGAGCGCTGCCCGCGCTCCACTACCGAGGCTGCGACCAGCGCCGCCACCCCGAAATAGGCGCCATGCGGCAGCCCCGAGAGGAACCGCGCCAGCATCATCATCCGGAAATCCGGCGCCAGCGCCGAGAGCGTGTTGAAGAGCCCAAACGCCAGCATCAGCACGATCAGCAAGCTGCGCCGCGGCAGTTTCGCGCCCAGCACCGCCAGCACCGGCGCGCCCACGACGACGCCAAGCGCATAGGCGCTGATCGCATCGGCCGCCCGCGCCTCGGTGACGCCCAGATCGGCCGAGAAATAGGGCACCAGCGCCATCGCCGCGAATTCGGTCGTGCCGATGGCAAAGCCGCCCATCGCCAGCGCGAAGAGCACCGCCCGGGGCGAGCGTGTCGCCGCGGCGGCCTCGGTTGCCTGAAGATCGCTCAATTCGTTCACCTTGCCGGTCGGGGCGCCGCGCGCGCGCCTTGGATCAGCCTCCCTGCCGCCCAGCTATCGCGGTGCCGGGGCGGGGG
>JACXUX010000114.1 GCA_014763725.1 Rhodobacterales bacterium | reverse complement strand
CCCGTGGTCCAGGCCCCAGCCGCGCCTGCGCCCGCGCCGGAACCCGCGGCGGAACCCGAACAGACCCTGGCCCAGGCCCGCGCCGCCGAAGCCGCGCTGAGCCGCGAGGACCGCCAGGCCATCCAGCAGGCGCTGCAGTGGTTCGGCCATTACGGCGCGGCGATCGACGGCGCCTTTGGCCCCGGCACGCGCGCGGCCATCGCGGCCTGGCAGACCGCGGCGCAGGTGGACCCCACGGGCGTGCTGACCACGCGCCAGACCGCCGCGCTGCTGGACGCCGCGCGGCGCGAACAGGCCGCGCTGGACCTGGGCCCCGTGACCGAGTCCGAGGCCGGCATCGAGATCGCCCTGCCTCGTGCGCTGGTGCAGTTCGACCGCTATGACCCGCCCTTTGCCCTGTTCGGCGAACGGGTGGGCAGCGGGTTCACCGTCATGCTGATCAGCCAGCCGGGCGACCGGGCGGCGCTGGCGGGGCTGTATGACATCCTGCAGTCGCTGCAGATCATGCCGCTGGAGGGCGCGCGCGAGATCGGCGCCCGCAGCTTCACCCTGTCGGGGCGCAACGGGGCGATCCAGACCCGCGCCTATGCCGAAACCTCGGGCGGGCTGATCAAGGGCTGGCTGGTCAGCGCGCCGCTGGCGCAGGCCGAGGCCTTTGACCGCGTGGCCGCCGCCATGGCCGACAGCTTCCGCGCCGTGGGCAACCGCGCGCTGGACCCCGGCCTTGCCCCCCTGCCCGAGGCCACGCGCGCCGCCCTGCTGCCGGGGCTGGACGTGCGCCGGCCCGCGCGGTCGCGGTCGGGCTTCTACGTCGACGGGCGGGGCCAGGTGCTGACCGCGGCCGAGGCGGTCGAGGGCTGCGCCCGCCTCACGCTGGACGGCGGGGTCGAGGCAACGGTGGCCTTTGCCGACCCCGCGCTGGGCATTGCGCTGCTGACGCCGCTGGCGCCGCTGGCGCCGCTGCGCGTGGCGGGGCTGGATGCGACCGGCGCGCGGCCCGGGCTGGACGTGGCCGCGGCGGGCTATCCCTATGAGGACGCCCTGCCCGCCCCCACGCTGACCTTTGGCCGGCTTGAGGCGACGCAGGGCCTGAACGGCGAGGCGGACCTGCTGCGCCTGACGCTGCCCGCCCTGCCGGGCGATTCGGGGGCTGCGCTGATCGGGCCCACGGGCGCCGTGCTGGGGCTGGTGCTGCCCGCCCCCGCGGATGGTATACGCGCCCTGCCCCCCGGCGTGACCTTTGCCCGGTCGGCCACGGCGCTGTCGGCGCGGCTGGCGGCGGCGGGCGTCACCCCCCGCCCGGCCGAGGCGCAGGGCGCGCTGGCGCCCGAGGACATCACCCGCATCGGCACGGAAATCGGGGTGCTGGTGTCCTGCTGGAACTGAGGGGGCCGCCCCCTCAGGGCCGCCAGAACCGCGGCAGCACCAGGACAAAGACCGACAGCAGCGCCAGCCGCCCCATCAGCATGGCCAGGATCATCAACCACTTGGCCGCGGTCGGAAACTCGATGAACGTGCCCGTGGCCGCCACCATCGGGCCATAGCCATAGCCGATGTTGGCCAGGCTGGTCCAGACGCCGAACAGGGCCGAGGTCAGGTCGACCCCGGTCAGCGTCATGGCCACCGTCAGCACCCCCATCGAGAAGACGAAGCCGTAGATGTACATGATCACGGCGTCCAGCGCGTCGGGCTCGATCGCGCGGCCCTCATAGCGCAGGGGCGCCACGCGGTTGGGCTGGGTCACCGCCCGCAGCGCCGCGGCCAGCGCCAGCAGCGCGATCTGCACCCGGAACACCGACAGCCCCGCCGCCGAGGACCCCGAACAGGCACCCACGATGCCGATCACCAGCGCCACCACCATGGGAAAGCCGTCCCAGCTGCCGAAGCCGCCGGAAAAGAACCCGGTCGAGGTCATGATCGACACCAGGTTGAACAGGCTTTCGCGAAAGGCGCCCTCGACGCTCTGGGTCGAGGTGGCCAGCCGCCACAGCGTCACCGCCGCCACCGCATAGGCCAGCCAGCGCAGGAAGGCCCGCACCTGCGCATCGCGCCAGATCGGCCCGGTCTGGCCGTTCACCAGCTGGACATAGCGCACGAAGGGCAGCGCCCCCAGGATCATGAACAGCGCGCCCGCATATTCCCCCGGGCCCCGATAGGTGTTGAAACTGGCATCGCGCGGCGAAAACCCGCCCGTCGCGATCGAGGCCATGGCATGGACCGCCGCATCCAGCGGCACCATGCCCAGGCCGGCATAGACCAGCGCGCAGATCACCGTCAGCCCGGCATAGACCCCCATCAGCGACCGCGCGATGTCGGGCGCGCGCGGCAGGATCTTGCCGAAGGTGTCGAACCCCTCGGTGCGGAAGAACTGCATCCCCCCCACCCGCATGACAGGCAGGAAGATCATGGCGATGAAGGCGATGCCCAGCCCCCCGATCCACTGCAGCATCCCGCGCCACAGGTTGGTTCCGGCGGGCATCCCGTCCAGCCCCACGATCACGGTGGCCCCGGTCGTGGTAATGCCCGACACCGCCTCGAAATAGGCGTCCGTCAGGCCCAGGCCCGGCGCGCCAAAGGCCAGCGGCAGCGCGCCGAAGGCCGGCAGCAGCGCCCAGATCCCCACCGTCAGCAGAAAGGCCTGCCGCACCGACAGGCTGGCGCCCAGGCTGTTGGCCGTGGCGATCGCGGTCAGGCCGCCGAACATCGCCGTCAGGATGGCCGAGATGGCAAATGCCCCGGCATTGCCGTTGGCCAGCACCGCATCGACCGTGGCCGGAACCAGCATCAGCGCCGCCAGCGCCACCAGCAGCAGACCCAGGATGTGAAGGACAGGACGCGCATCCATGATGGCGCAGTCCTGCGGGGCCGCACCCGGCCTGTCAAGCCGGGCGCGGCCCGCCGATCAGCCTGCGTGGATCAGCGAGGCGAACAGATGCGGATCCAGGCTGTCCTGGGCAAAGGTCGGGCCCTCGGTCAGCAGGCTGACGGCATCGTGGCTGTGCAGCGATTCCTGGTGGCTGGCCAGCACGCGGAAGTCGCCCACCCGCGGATCGTCCAGCAGCGCGCGGGCAAAGCTGCGCGCGGCATCCTCGACAA
Organism: Rhodobacterales bacterium; assembly: GCA_014763725.1. Classification (GTDB taxonomy): domain Bacteria; phylum Pseudomonadota; class Alphaproteobacteria; order Rhodobacterales; family Rhodobacteraceae; genus JACXUX01. The sequence continues at coordinate 5,111 of JACXUX010000114.1, read as the reverse complement.
AGATCGGGTTGGCCGCGTTCAGCTCGGCAAAGGCCTGTTCATCCTCGCGTTTCACCATCACCTGGGTCTCGGTGACCACGCCCGCGCGGGCCAGGTCGACCAGATCCTCGACCGCCAGATCGCCGCGCAGCACCACCGACAGCCGCGCCACCGACCGCTGCGAATGCGGCGTGGCCAGCTGGCCGCGCGCGGCGCGGGCATGTTCGGACAGCTCCAGGCTGCAGGGGCAGGTCGAGGAATAGACATAGTCCAGATGCAGGATGCGCGTGCGCACCCCCGCCCGTTCGACCAGTTCCATCGCCACGTCGTAATACTGCCAGCCCGACAGGCCCGACCGCAGCGACCCCACCTGCATGGGCCAGGACAGCCGCAGCAGGATGCGCGCATCGAACGACCCCAGGTCGCGCTTGTAGTCGTCCAGCGCCGCCTCGACCGTGGCCAGGCTGAAGGTGCGGTCGGCATGGGCATAGAACGACCGCATGATGCGGCTCATGTTGATGCCCTTCTTTTCCGCCTCCAGGCTGACGGTGCCGGTGACGCGGGTTTCCAGCGTCAGCACCTCGCCCCCCCGGGTGCGATAGCGCAAGGGCAGGCGGAAGTTCGAGATGCCCACATGCTGGATTTCCCGCCGCGCGCCCACGATCAGGCTGGCCGGCCCGTTCTGCAGGTCGGGCAGCGTGGCGCGATAGGCGGCATCGGCGGCAAAGCCCGCGGGATAGACGCGGCTCAGGTCCGGATAGGGCAGCAGCGGCGACAGTTCGGCCACCGTCTCGGGTGCCGACAGGTCGGCCCAGCGCCGATAGAGCATCAGCGCCGCCTCGGCCTCCTCGCGCGAAGGGATGCGGTCAAGGCCAGGGGAGTGCAGCGTCATGGGAAGCGTCCTTTCGGTTCGGGCCGGGCCCGGCAGGCCACGACCGTCAATGTCAGCAGGAATACGCCGCAGGGGCGCAGTCGGATCACCGACATGGCGCCCGCGCCGCGCAAATGCACGGCCGGCGCGGGCGGCGCCCCTCAGGCCCGGGCCAGCGCGGCGGTCAGGTCGGCGATCAGGTCCTCGGCATCCTCAAGCCCGACCGACAGGCGGATCAGGCCGGGGGTGATGCCCAGGCGGTCCTTCTGGTCCTGGGGCAGGCGCTGGTGGGTGGTGGTGGCCGGGTGGGTGGCGATCGACTTCGCATCGCCCAGGTTGTTCGAGATCTTGACGATGTCCAGCGCGTTCAGCACGCGGAAGGCGGCCTCCTTGCCGGCGGCAACCTCGATCGCGACCATCGTGCCGCCCGATCCCATCTGCGCCATCGCCAGCTTGTGCTGGGGATGGTCGGGCAGGCCGGGGTAGATCACGCGCGACAGGGCCGGGTGCCCGTGCAGCGCCGCGGCCAGGCGCGCGGCACTGTCGGCCATGGCGCGGCAGCGCAGGTCCAGCGTCTGCATCCCGTTCAGCATGATCCAGGCGGTAAACGGGCTCATCGAGCCGCCGGTATGCTTCATGTAGGGTTCGACCGTCTTGCGGATGAAGTCGCGCGTGCCGCAGATCACGCCGCCCAGCGCGCGGCCGCCGCCGTCGATATGCTTGGTGGCCGAATAGATCACCACATCGGCGCCCTGTTCGATGGCGCGGGAAAAGACCGGGGTGGCAAAGACGTTGTCGACCACGACCAGCGCCCCCGCGGCATGGGCGATGGCGCTGACCGCGGCAATGTCGACGACCTCGAGCCTGGGGTTCGACACGGTTTCGAAGAAGACCAGTTTCGTGCCCGGGGTGACGGCCGCGCGCCACTGGTCCAGGTCGGTGCCGTCGACCAGATCGACCGTCACGCCGAAGCGGCGCAGGATATCCTCGAGGATATAGAGGCAGGACCCGAACAGCGCCCGGGCCGCCACCACCCGGTCGCCCGCACGCAGCGGCGCCATCAGCGCGCCGTTCACCGCCGCCATGCCGCTGGCGGTGGCAAAGGCGTCCTCGGCGCCCTCGATGGCGGCGATGCGGTCCTCGAACATGCGCACGGTGGGGTTGCCATAGCGGGCATAGATGAACTCGTCCTCGCCCGGGGCGAGGAAGCGGGCCTCGGCGGCCTCGGCCGTGTCATAGGCAAAGCCCTGGGTCAGGAAGATCGCTTCGGCCATCTCGCCATACTGGCTGCGGCGGCTGCCGGTGTGCACCAGCTGGGTGCGGCGTTTCCAGTCCCCGGTCATGCAGGATCCCTTTCCTGCGGCCGACGGCGGGCCGCCGGCGATGCCGCGGTTGCATAGGCCCGGGGGCCGCCCGCGTCAACCGGACGCAGCCGCCCGCCCCGTCACATAACCGTAACGGCAGGGTCATTTCCTCGTTGCAGCATCGTGCTTTGGCTGGGGCCAGAGGTGCTGCGATGCCGATCCTGCCGGTCAATGCCCGCGATGCCCTGCCCGACACGTCCGTGCTGCGGGCGGCGCTTGACCGTGCGGCGCCGGGCGCGCCGGTCACCATCCTGATCCACGGCTTCCGCTATGCGCCGGGGCAGCCGGGTGCCTGCCCGCACCGGTCGATCCTGTCGCTGGCCCCTGCTGCGGCGGATCGACCCCGACCGGCCGGTGACGCTGTTTGCCCATTCGATGGGCGCCCGCGTCGCGCTGGCCGCGCTGCATCACCTGCCCGAGGGCGCGGTGGACCGCGCGCTGCTGTTGTCGGCCGCGGTCTTCCGCGATGCGGCGGCCGCGGCCATGGACAGCCCCGCCGGCCGCGGCCTGCAGCTGGTCAATGTCACCAGCCGCGAGAACGACCTGTTCGACATCAGCACCGAACTGCTGCTGGGCGCGGGCCTGCGCCAGACCGTCAGCCACGGCCTGCGTCGGCCGCGGGCCAACTGGCTGGACCTGCAGCTGGACCATCCCGGCACGCTGGACGGGCTGGACCGGCTGGGGTTCCGGCTGGACCGGCGGCAGGCGCGGATCTGCCACTGGTCGCCCTATCTGCGGCCGGGGGTCTTTGCGCTGTGGCAGGCAATCCTGGCCGGGCGGACGGGGCTGGACGACCTGCGCGCCGTGCTGCCCGCCCGGGCCGAGCCGCGCGGCGCGCGGCTCTTGCCGGGGCTGCGGCTTGCCCCGGGGCGGGAAACAGGCATGATGGCGCCCTGAGCGCAAGGGGGACGTCATGGCTGCACCGATCGAGCTGTATTACTGGCCCACGCCGAACGGCTGGAAGATCGCCATCGCGCTGGAAGAGATGGGCCTGCCCTACACGGTGCATCTGATCGACATCGGCCGCGGCGACCAGTTCCACCCCGATTTCCTGGCGATCAGCCCCAACAACCGGATGCCCGCCATCGTCGACCCGGATGGGCCGGACGGCAAGCCGGTGTCGATCTTCGAAAGCGGGGCGATCCTGCTGTATCTGGCACGCAAGACCGGCAGGTTCGGCGGCACGACCGCCCGCGACCGCATCGCCGTCGAACAATGGCTGATGTGGCAGATGGGGGGCCTGGGCCCAATGGCCGGGCAGGCGCATCATTTCCTGAAATATGCCCCGGCGCTGAACCCGCCGCAGGATCTGCCCTATGCCAAGGACCGCTACCGGCGCGAAGTGGCGCGGCTTTATGGTGTGCTGGACCGCCAGCTGCAGGGCCACCCCTATGTGGCGGGCGATTTCGTCTCGATCGCCGATTTCGCGATCTGGCCCTGGGCCAGCCTGTGGCAGGGCCAGGAACAGACGCTGGAGGACAAGCCGAACCTGGCGCGCTGGCTGGCCGTCATGGCCGAACGGCCGGGGGTGCAGCGCGGCCGGGCGCTCGCCGCCGACCGCCGCAGCGACCTGGCGCGCGACCGCGGCGCGCAGGACGTGCTGTTCCGCCGCTGAGACGCCGGGGACGGACCGGCGTGCGGCCGGGCCGGGGGCAAATTCCTTGCAAGGAATTTGCCCGATTTCTTGAAAGAAATCGGGTGGCGCGCGGGCTCAGCCCTCGTCCTGTTCCGGCCGGGCGTGGGTGCGGAACAGGCGGCCCTGCGCCATGAAGAACGCAAACAGCGCCGCGGTCAGGCCAAAGGTCTTGAAGGTCACCCAGGTCTCGGTGCTGAACAGCCGCCAGACCGCCTCGTTCGTGATCGCCAGTGCAAAGAAGAAGGCCGTCAGCCGCCGCGTCAGGATCATCCAGCCCGTCTCGGTCAGCGGCAGGGCGGCATCCATCGCATAGGCCAGATAGCTGCGCCCGCGCAGCAGCCCCGCCGCCAGCACGGTGCCGAACAGCAGGTAGATCATCGTGGGCTTCATCTTGAAGAAGCGCTCGTCGTTCAGCCAGACCGAAAGGCCGCCGAAGAGGACGACCAGCACCGTGGTCATCAGCTGCATCTTGGACAGCTGCCCCGTCAGCCGCCACAACAGGCCCGTGCTGACCAGCATCAGCGGCACGAAGGCCGCGGTGACCACGATGAAGCCGCCGTAGCTTTCGCCCGCGACGGTGAAGGTCTGATCCTTCAGCGCCAGATAGCCCGCGAAGAAGGCCGCGACCGGCCCCAGTTCGTCGCGCAGCCAGTTCTTCACATAGGGGCCGCTGGTTTCCCACAGGTTGATGTCGGGGTCGAGCGCGGTCGCCACGCCCTCCACCATCACCATCGTCTTTTGCAGCAGCAGCAGATGCGGCTGGGTTTGCATGTCGAAATCGCGGGTGATGTTGAACAGGCTGTCGAGCATCATGCCGACGCTCATGTCCTTGACCGGCAGGCCGCGCATCGGCTCACCCACGGCGCGCAGCGCCGTCGCGAACTCGGCTACATTGTGGTGCGCGGGGACGTAGCCCGCCTCGAAATGGATTTCGGCGACGCGGCGGTAATTGCCGGTGATCAGGCCATAGAGAATTTCCGCCAGCCACACCCGCGCGCGCCGGTCGATCCGCCCCATGATGCCGAAATCGATCGCCGCGATCCGGTCGCCGGGCAGGGCGAACAAATTGCCCTGATGCATGTCGGCGTGGAAAAAGCCTTCGGAGATCGCCTGCCGCAGAAAGGCGCGGACCAGCATATGCGCCAGCTTTTCCGTGTCATGGCCCGCAGCGATCAGCGCGTCACGGTTCGACAGCTTGATGCCGTCGATCCACTCGAGCGTCATCACCCGCCCGGTGGTGCGCTGCCAGTCGATCGCGGGG
>JACXUX010000441.1 GCA_014763725.1 Rhodobacterales bacterium | reverse complement strand
CCCTCGCCCGATCTGGGCGACCAGCGCACCGCCGCCTCGGCCGCGGTGCTGGCGATGCCGGCCGACGGGCGGGTGATCCGCGGCTACAGGGCGGGGTCGAACAACGGCATCGACATCGGCGCGGCCGCGGGCAGCCCGGTGCGCGCCGCCGCCGACGGGACGGTCGCCACCATCACCACCGACACGGGCCAGGTGCCGATCGTGGTGCTGCGCCATGACGACGGGCTGCTGACCGTCTATGCCAATGTCGATGCGATCCGCGTGACCAAGGGCGCGCGCGTCGGCCGCGGCCAGACCCTGGGCACCGTGCGCGCGGGCGACCCCGCCTTCCTGCATTTCGAGGTGTTCAAGGGCGCGGATGCCGTCGACCCGATGCCCTATCTGCAATAGCCCGCCCCGGCGGCGGCGTGGCCGTCAGGCCCCCGCCGCGGCGCGCAGCCGCGGCCGTTCGCGGTCCAGCCACAGCGCGGTCAGCACCAGCGGGCCGTTCGCCACCTCGCCGCTGGCCACCAGCGCCATCAGATCGGCAAAGGCCAGCAGGTGGCCGCGGATGTCCTCGGCCTCGCCCTCGACCCCGCTGACGATGGCGGTGCCGTCGGGCAGGTCGCAGGGCGCGACATAGCTGATCAGGAATTCCGACTTGGCCCCCGGGCTGGGATAGTAGCTGGCGACCTGCAGCAGCGGGCCCAGGGTCAGCCCGGCCTCTTCCTGCGCCTCGCGCCGGGCGCAGTCCTCGGCCGTCTCCTCGGGGTCGATGCGGCCGGCGATGGGTTCCAGCTGCCAGGGCTGACGGTCGCCGCGGGCAAAGGGGCCCGCGCGGAACTGTTCGACCAGCAGCACCCGGTCGCGCGCGGGGTCATAGGGCAGCACGGTGACCGCATCGCCCGAAACAAAGACCGCGCGGTTCACCACCGGGCTGAGGCTGCCGTCGAACCGGCGGAAGGCCAGGTCGTATTCCTCGACCGCGAAGTAATGCGCATAGGGCTGGGTCCGCCGCGCCACCGCCACGTCGCCCGGGGCGCAGGGCCGGCGCAGGGCGGTGGGCGCAGGCTCTGCCGCCGCCCGCACGCGCGAGGCGCCGCGCACCAGCATGTTGGCATAGCGCCGCGCCACCTGATCGGCGGGGCGTTCGCCCCTCAGCGCCATCACATCGCCCGCCGTGGCCACCGCCGCGGGGCCCCAGAGGCGCACCCAGGCGGCCAGGTCCCAGGGCGCGCCGGGCGCGGGGCCGCCCGCGGGGGGCAGATAGACCTGTGCCGCCCGGTCGCCCGCCGCGGTCTGCACCGTGACCGGGGCCAGCGCATAGCCGAAGCCGCCCTCATAGTAATCCAGCCGGGCGATGTCGTCGTCGGAGGTCACGTCCAGATGATGCAGGGTCAGACGCTCGGCACCGGGCAGGGCCTTCAGATCCGCCTCGTCCGCCGCCTTGCGGACTGTGGCGATGACATCGAAGCCGCGCTTCAGATGTTCAGCGACGAGGCCGAGGCCCAGGCCGCGCGAGGCGCCGACGATCAGTATGGTTTTCATGTTTGCATCCTTGCTC
>JACXUX010000440.1 GCA_014763725.1 Rhodobacterales bacterium | reverse complement strand
GAGCCCGCCCCGGGGGGGCCGCCCCGTTCCGCAAGTTTCGCGAAGTTTCCTTCGCCTGTCGAAAAGCCTGGAGGAGCCTGTCATGTGCAAATTCTGTGCCTCGCGCGCCGCGCTGCCCGCCCGCGCCCCGGCCGACACCGGCGGCGGCGCCAGCGCGGCCGCGCCCGCCGCCCTGCCCGCGGGCATCGGCCAGCCGGGGCGGCGGACGCTGATCCGCGGCGGGTCGGTGATGTCGGTCGACCCGGCGGTGGGCAACTTCGCCCGCGGCGACGTGCTGATCGAGGGCAGCCGCATCCTGGCCGTCGCGCCCGAGATCCACGCCCCGAGGCCGCGGTGATCGACGCCACGGGCCATGTGGTCATGCCGGGCTTCATCGACACCCACCACCACCAGTTCGAGACGGCGCTGCGCAGCCTGCTGGCCGATGCGATCCTGGTCAACGACGGCCGGCCGGAAAGTGCGGCCAACTACTATGAATGGATGCTGCAGAAGTTCTCGGTCCTCTACCGACCGCAGGATGTCTACATTTCCGAACTGTTCGGCGGCCTGTCGCAGATCGACGCGGGCGTGACCACGGTGATGGACGTCAGCCAGATCCACCACAGCCCCGAACATTCCGACGCCGCGATCCAGGCGCTGCGCGACACCGGCCGCCGCGCCGTCTTCGGCTATTTCGAGGGCTGGGGCGAGCGCGCGCAGTATCCCGCCGACGCCCGCCGCATCCGGGCGCAGCATTTCGCGGGCGACGACGGGCTGCTGACCATGGTGATGGGGGCCGAGATCGACCTGCCGGGGTTTGAGGCCGCCTGGGCGCTGGGCCGCGAGCTGGGCCTGCCGCTGGCCATGCATATCGTGGGCACCTTCGGCATGGCGCCCACCCTCGACAAGCTGGCCGCGGACGGCCAGTTCGGCCCCGACTGCATCTTCATCCACACGACGGGGATGTCCGGCATGGCCTGGCAGAAGGCCGCCGATGCCGGCGCGCATGTGTCGCTGTCGGTCCCGATCGAGATGCAGATGCGCCACGGCACGCCGCCGATCCAGAAGTGCCTGGACCTGGGGATGCTGCCGTCGCTGTCGTCCGATGTGGAATGCACGATGACGGCCGATCCCTTCACGCAGATGCGGTCGACCATCACGCTGCAGCGGATGCATGCCAACGACCTGGCCCTGCGCGGCGAGGCCTATCCGAAGCTGATGTCGGCGGCCGAGGTGATCGAGATGGCCACGATCGGCGGCGCGCGCGGGCTGGGGCTGGACCATCGCACCGGGTCGCTGACCCCGGGGAAAGAGGCCGACATCGTCCTGCTGGACGCCACCGCCCTGAACGTGGCGCCGCTGAACCATCTGCCGGGCGCGGTGGTGACGCTGATGGAACGGTCGAACGTGGCCACCGTCCTTTGCGCGGGCCAGGTGGGCAAGTGGCAGGGTGCGCTGCTGGGCCATGATATCGCCCGCCTGCGGGCCGAGCTCGAGGTCAGCCGCGACCACCTGATGGCCGCAGCCGGGGTGGAACAGGACCTGTTCCGCGCCTGACCCCCTGCGCC
>JACXUX010000113.1 GCA_014763725.1 Rhodobacterales bacterium | reverse complement strand
GCCTTGCTGCGGGGGGTTTCACACCCCCCGCGCCCCCCGTGGGATATTTGGCCGGGAAGCGGGGCGGGTGGGTTTTCGAGGCGCGGGTCAGGCCACGCGCTGGCCCTGGACCCAGGTGCCGCGGAGGGCGGCGGCGCCGGCGATCCGCGTGACGCGGATGACATCGGCCCGCGCCCCCGGTTCCAGATGGCCGCGGTCCTTCAGCCCCGCGGCGGCGGCGGGGGCCTGGGTGACGGTGGCCACGCCGCGCGCCACATCGCCCCAGAGATCGCCGAGCAGGAGCGCCGCCGACAGCAGCGCCGAGGGCACATAGTCCGAGGAGACGATGTCGAGCAGCCCCGCCTCGGCCAGGGTGGCGGCCGCGACATTGCCGGAATGCGAGCCGCCGCGGATCAGGTTGGGCGCGCCCATCATCACCGCGATGCCCTGGGCATGGCAGGCGCGCGCGGCCTCGACCGTCGTCGGGAATTCGGCAAAGCGCACGCCGTGGCGGGCCGAGACGGCGACCTGGTCGGCGGTCGTGTCGTCATGGCTGGCCATCACCGCGCCCAGTCGGCCCGCGGCGGCAACGGCGGCGGCTTCGTGCGCGGGGCCGATGCGCAGCGACAGGTCCTGCAGCCGCGCGATATGGTCGAGGAACTGCGCCTCGGACAGGCCATGCTTGCCCATGACATATTTGCGCAGCTGGTTCACATCGGTGAACTGGCGCTGGCCGGGGGTGTGGTCCATCAGGCTGAGGATGCCGACACGGTCGGCGGGGCCGAACTTGTCCAGCTCCTCGGGCAGGGTTTCGGAGCAGATCTCGGCCCGCAGATGCAGGAAATGGCTGATCTTCAGCGCGCCCGCCGCGCGCAGGGACAGGATTTCGTCCGCCAGCTGGCGGGCATATTCGCCGTAGTTCGCCTCGCCATGGCTGACGATGGAGCCTACGCGCAGCGCATCGAAGACGGTGGTGATGCCGGTGCCGGCCAGTTCGGCGTCATGGGCCAGGATGGCGGGGGTGTGCGGCCAGTCGACCTTGGGGCGCGGCTGGATGTGGCGCTCCAGATTGTCGGTGTGCAGCTCGATCAGGCCGGGCATCACCAGATCGCCGCCGCAGTCGATGGCGCCCGCGGGCACCGCGCTGCCGGTGTCGAGGCCCGCGATGCGGCCCTGGTCCATCCGCAGGCTGCCGCGGACCACCTCATGCGGCAGGACCAGCGTGGCATTGGCAAGGATCGTTTCACTCATCGGATTGGGTCCTGAGACTGGAAGAGGGCGCCTGATGGCAGGGAATTGTCACAGCGCTGTGACATGCGCCAGATAGGGGGCGCGAGAGAGGAGAGCCGAGATGCAGGACTATCGCCGCTATGCGATCTACTGGGCGCCCGCGCCAGGGCCGCTGGCCGGGTTCGCGGCGCACTGGCTGGGCTGGGATGCCGATGCCGGCTGCGAACGGCCCCATCCCGCGCTGGACGGACTTGACGCGCCGGTTGAGGAGATCACCGCAACCCCCCGGAAATACGGGTTTCATGGCACGGTGAAGCCGCCCTTCCGGCTGGCCGGGGGGGCCACGGCGGACGGGTTGCGCCGGGCCGCACAGGCGCTGTGCGCGGATCTGGCGCCGGTCGAGCTGCCGGGGCTGGCGCTGCACCGGCTGGGCGGGTTCCTGGCGCTGACGCCCGAGGGCGACCAGACCGCGCTGTCGGCGCTGGCCGCGCGGGTGGTGGCGGGGCTGGACGGGTTCCGCGCGCCCCCCGATGCGGCCGAGATCGCCCGCCGCCGCCCCGAACGGCTGAGCCCGCGGCAGCGCGAACATCTGGACCTCTGGGGCTATCCCCATGTGATGGACGAATTCCGCTTTCACCTGACGCTGACGGGCGATCTGCCCGCCGACCGGGCGGCGGCGGTGGAACGGGTGCTGGCGCCGGTCATCGCGCCGCTGTGTCCGCGCCCCTTCCGGGTGGACAGCCTGTGCCTGTTCGGCGAGGGCGCGGACGGCCGCTTTCGCATCCTGCACCGCTATCCCCTTTCGGGCTGAAGCGCAGCCAGGAAGCGGTCGACCGCCACGGCCAGCGCGCCGTCGTTGTTCACCACGCGCACCGGGATGCCGTGCGGAATGTCGAAACTGGCGCGGGTCAGGCGGCGGGCGATGTCCTCGCGGCTTTCGCGGCCGCGGGCGGCCAGGCGTTCGGCCAGCACCGGCACGCTGGCCGTGACATGGATCACGGTCAGGTTCGGAAACGCCTCCCATGCCGCGCCCAGCATGGCGCGGCTGCCGTTGAAGATCACGTCGCGGCCTTCGTCCATCGCGCGTTCGACGCGGGCGGGAATGCCGTAGTGCAGCCCGTGCGCGGCCCAGGTCAGCACGAAGTCGCCGCGGGCGGCGCGGGCGGCGAACTCGGCCTCGGTCACGCCTTCGAAGGGTTCGCCCCCCGCCTCCTCGGGCCGGGTGATGACGCGGCGCACGATGTGCAGGTCGGGCCGGGCCTGGCGGGCGGCCGCAATCAGCGTGTCCTTGCCCGCGCCCGAAGGGCCCACGACCGCGAAGATCCGCCCCGGCATCAGGCCGCGAGCCCGGGGGTGAAGCCCGTCACGTCGACCAGCCGGTCGCAGACGCGGGCGCGCGCGCCTTCGTCGTGGAAGATGCCCAGGATCGCCGCGCCGCGGGACTTGGCCTCTTCGATCAGGGTCAGCACAACCTCGCGGTTGGCGGCGTCCAGGCTGGCGGTGGGTTCGTCCAGCAGCAGCACCGGCCAGGGATGGGCAAAGCCGCGCGCGATGTTCACCCGCTGCTGTTCGCCGCCCGAAAAGGTGGTGGGCGACAGCGACCACAGCCGTTCGGGAATGTTCAGCCGCGCCAGCAGGTCGGCCGCGCGCGCGCGGGCCCGGTCGGCGGGCAGGCCCAGCGTCAGCAGCGGCTCGGCCACCACCTCGATCGTGGGCACGCGCGGGACCACGCGCAGGAACTGGCTGACATAGCCCAGCGTGGCGCGGCGCAGCGCGATCACCTCGCGCGGCTCGGCCCCCGCGACCTGGACGCCCGCCACGCGGATCGAGCCCGCCTGCGCCAGATAGTTGCCCCAGATCATCCGCATCAGCGTGGACTTGCCCGCGCCCGACCGGCCGGTCAGGCCCACGCATTCGCCCGCCGCCACCGTCAGGCGTGCGTCCGCCATCACCGGGATCACCGCGCCGCCCTGGTTCCACAGCGTGAAGCTCTTGCCCACGCCCTCCAGCTCGATCATCACGGTCATAGCCATTTCTTCCACTTGAAGAACAGATAGGTGCACAGGCCCGAGCCGATCATCATCGCCACGGCCATCGGATAGCCCCAGGTCCAGCCCAGTTCGGGCATCCGGGCAAAGTTCATGCCGTAAAGGCTGGCGATCAGGGTCGGCGGCAGGAACAGCACGGCCACGACCGACACGATCTTGACCGTGCGGTTCTGCGCCAGGTTCACCATGCCCAGCGTGACATCGGACGCCATCGCCACCCGGCTGGTCAGGAAATCGGCGTGCACCTCCAGCGCCTGGATGTCGCGCATCAGCCCCTTGACCGCCGGGCGCAGGCCTTCGGCCATCGGCCGGTCGCCCAGGGCCTGACCGAAGAAGCTGACCGCGCGTTCCAGCGTCAACAGCGACAGCCGCACCCGGCCCACCAGGTCGCTTTCCCGCGCCACATTGGCCAGCGAGGTCCGCAGCGCGGCATCCTGCGCCTCGGCCCCTTCGTGGAACACCTGCCGCGTCAGCGCGTCCAGCGACCGGCCCGAGCCTTCCAGCAGGTCGGCCAGCCGGCCCACGATCTCCTCGATCAGGCTGAGGAAGGTGCGCGCGGCATCCGCACAGCCCGGACCCACCTTTTCGGCGCGGGTGGGATAGGTCTCGAACGGGCGCGGCGCGTGGTGGCGCACGGTGATCAGCCGATCGGCCGTCAGGATGAAGGTGACGGGGCCGGATGTGGCCTCTTTCGTCTCGGACAGGCCGGGCAGGACGACGGTCATGTAGTCCGCCCCGCCCTCGCGATAGAGTCGGTTCGAGATCTCGATCTCTTCCATGTCGGCCAGGGTCGGGATCTCGACCCCGAAGGCCTGGACGGCCGCGATCTGGTCCGGCATGGGACGATACAGGTCGATCCACACCGCCTGCGCCAGATCGCCCCCGAGGGGAACGGGGTCCAGCCTTGCCCCCAGGACGCGCCAGGCATACAGCATGGGTCAGACCTGCAGCACAGAAGACACGAGCAGCTGGGTATAGGCGTGCTGGGGGTCGTCCAGCACCTGGTCGGTCAGCCCCTGTTCCACCACGCGCCCCCCCTGCATCACCATCAGCCGGTCGGCCAGCAGCCGGACCACCGCCAGGTCATGCGTGACGATGATGGCCGAAAGCCCCATCTCTCGCACCAGACCGCGCAGCAGGTCCAGCAGGCGGGCCTGCACGCTGACATCCAGCCCGCCGGTCGGTTCGTCCATGAAGATCAGCCGCGGGCCGGTCACCAGGTTGCGCGCGATCTGCAGCCGCTGCTGCATTCCGCCCGAAAACGCCGAGGGGCGGTCGTCGATGCGGTCGGCCGCGATCTCGACCCGGCCCAGCCAGTCGGTGGCGGTGGTGCGGATGCGCCCGTAGTGCCGCGCCCCCAGCGCCATCAGCCGTTCGCCCACATTGCCGCCCGCGCTGACGCCCATGCGCAGCCCGTCGCGCGGATTCTGGTGGACAAAGGCCCAGTCGGTGCGCGCCAGCTGCCGCCGTTCGGGTTCGGTCATCGTCACCGCGTCGCGCGGGCCGGTCCGGGTGGCAAAGATCACGCGGCCCGCATCGGGGGCCATGTGACCGGCCAGGCAGGACAGCAGCGTGGACTTGCCCGAGCCGCTTTCGCCCACGATCCCCATCACCTCGCCCGGCCACAGGTCAAAGCTGACGCCGGTGCAGCCGATGCGGGGGCCATAGCGCTTCTCGATCCCCTGCACGCGCAGCAAGGGCCCGGGCGCGCCGCGATCCTTCTGCGAAGGATCGGAATTTTCGCCAGAAAATTCGCGGGCTGCGGAGAGGGTCATGGGGCGGCCTCCTCATAGGGGGCGCCCAGACGGCCCAGATGGCCCGCCTCGCGCCGGCTGCGGCAATAGTCGGTGTCGGAACAGACAAACATCCGCCCGCCCCGGTCGTCGGTGATCACCTCGTCCAGATAGCTGTCCTCGGCCGCACACAGGTCGCAGGCGTGATCGGCCTTGGAGGCGGTGAAGGGATGATCCTCGAAATCCAGGCTGACCACCTGCGTCCAGGGCGGCAGGGCATAGATGCGCTGTTCGCGGCCCGCGCCAAACAGCTGGATCGCGGGGCAGTCCGACATCTTGGGGTTGTCGAACCGCGGAATGGGCGAAGGGTCCATGACATAGCGCCCCTCGACCCGGACCGGATAGGCATAGGAGGTCGCGATCTCGCCATGGCGGGCGATGTCTTCATACAGTTTCACATGCATCAGCCCGTAGTCTTCCAGCGCATGCATGCGGCGCGTCTCGGTCTCGCGCGGTTCCAGAAACCGCAGGGGTTCCGGGATCGGCACCTGAAAGACCAGGATCTGGTCCTCGGTCAGCGGCGTTTCGGGGATGCGGTGGCGGGTCTGGATCACGCTGGCCTGATCCGTGGCCTCGGTCGTGGCCACGCCGGCGGTGCGGACGAAGAACTTGCGGATCGACACCGCGTTCGTGGTGTCGTCGGCGCCCTGGTCGATGACCTTCAGCACGTCCTCGGGCATCAGGCAGGCCGCCGTCACCTGCACCCCGCCGGTGCCCCAGCCATAGGGCATCGGCATCTCGCGGCTGGCGAAGGGCACCTGATAGCCGGGCACCGCCACACCCTTCAGGATGGCGCGGCGGATCATCCGTTTCGTCAGCTCGTCGAGATAAGCGAAATTATAAACTTCCGAGGTCATGATTCTGCCCGAGTTTCGGGGTTTTCTGGGGAACTGTGCACGGGGCCCGCACCCCGGTCGCCGAGGGGGGGTCGATGACGGACAACATCGTGTTTCTGGCGGGCTTCGTGGTGCTGGCGCTGGCCTGCGCGCTGATCCTGGGCCGGGCGCTGGCCGATCTGGCGCGCCGCCTGCCGGCCGAGGACCCCGAGGACGCGATCTGGCGCCAGGCAGCGCGGGAACGGGCGGGAATCGGTCATTCCGCAGCCTCGGCCAGGGACGGGGTCGCGCCCGCGGCCGCCTCGGCCCGCAGCCGGCGGATCAGCTCCAGCTCGGCCTGAAAGTCGACGTAATGCGGCAGCTTGATATGTTCCAGAAAGCCCGTCGCCTGGATGTTGTCGCAGTGTGACAGGACGAATTCCTCGTCCTGCGCGGGGGCGCCCGTGAAATCCTCGCCCAGTTCGCGCCAGCGCAGCGCGCGGTCGACCAGGCTCATCGCGATGGCCTTGCGTTCCGACTGGCCGAAGACCAGGCCATAGCCGCGGGTGAACTGCGGCGGTTCGGTGCGCGAGCCCTTGAACTGATTCACCGTCTCGCATTCGGTCAGCTCGATCTCGCCGATCTCGACGGCAAAGCCCAGTTCGGGGATGTCCATCTGCACCGCCACGGTGCCGATGCGCAGTTCGCCCACGAAGGCATGGGTGCGGCCGTAGCCGCGTTGGGTCGAATAGGCCAGCGACAGCACGAACCCCTCATCCCCCCGGGTCAGCGCCTGCAGCCGCAGCGGCCGGTCGGCGGGCAGAGCCAGCGGCTCGCGCGTCAGGTCGCGGGGCGTCGTGTCCTCGGCCGGCTGCGGCTCGATCAGGCCGTCCTGGCCCAGAAAGCCCGTCACATGCGGCAGCGCACCTTCCGCGGGGGCGGCGCGCGGGGCCTCGGGCGCGCCGCCCTCGGCCATCAGCTTGAAGTCCAGCAGCCGGTGCGTGTAGTCGAAGGTCGGCCCCAGCACCTGCCCGCCCGGAACGTCCTTGAACGTGGCCGAGATGCGCCGCACCGCCGCCATGGCGGCCGTGTCGACCGGCCGCGTCGCGCCGAAGCGCGGCAGCGTGGTGCGATAGGCGCGGATCAGGAAGACCGCCTCGATCAGGTCGCCGCGCGCCTGCTTGATCGCCAGCGCCGCCAGGTCGGGGTCGAAGAGCGAGCCTTCGGCCATCACCCGGTTCACCGCCAGCCGCAGCTGTTCGCGGATCTGCGCGACCGACAGTTCGGCGACGGACGGATCGCCGCGGCGTTCCTCGGCCAGGAAGGCATGGGCATTGTCGATGGCGCGTTCGCCGCCCTTTACCGCCACATACATCAGGCCGCCTCCACCACGGTGGACCGCGGCAGGCCGGCCAGCCGGTCGCCCGCGGTCAGGATCACGTCAAAGCCCAGCGGGAACAGGGCGCGATTGGCGGCGAAGGCCGCCACCTCGGGCAGCGACAGCTGCGCCGTCTCGCGGATGCCGGGGCCGGTCAGCCGGGCGCCCTGCGCGGACAGTGCGGGCATCTCGACGATCAGCGTGGCCGACCGGTCGGGATATTCGGCCGTGCCGATGGCAAAGCGGTCGACCGGGGCCAGCGCGGGCCAGGTGCCCAGGGCAAAGACCGCCTGCCCCGCCCCCACCAGCGGCGCGCCGGTGTGAAAGGTGATCCAGTCGCGCACCGCCGCCGTGTCGTGCGAAGGCGCCAGATGCACCGGCGTCGTGCCATCGGCCAGCACCAGGATCGCGACCCCGGCCCCCACGGACAGCGGCGCGGGCGGGGCGGCGCCTGCGACATCGCAGATCGTGCCCGGCCGGGCCATGGCCGAAAGGATCGCGCGGAAGGCGCGCGCCGCCTGCACCGGCGGGTCGGCAAAGCCGCCCGACAGCGCGTCAGCCTGAACGACGGGGGTCATGCATCCTCTCCGCGAACCATGGTGAAGAACTCGACCCTGGTGGCCGCGGCGCGCGCGGCGCGGTCGGCGCGGCGCGCGGTTTCCTCGGCCATCAGGGGGGCCAGAACCCGGGCGCGGATCTCATCCGCCCGGGGGCCCTGCAGCAGCGCATCGACCAGCGCCGCGCGGCGGGCGTGATCGCGGTCGCGGCCCTGCACATGCGCCATGCCCACGGTGCCGCAGTCCAGCCGCAGCGCGCAGCGGGTCACCGTCATCTCGCCCAGGTTGAAGGGGGCGCCGGTGGCCCCCACGCGGCCGCGCACCATGACGGCGCCCACCTCGGGCGGGCGCAGCATTTGCGCCGGGGGCAGGTCGGCGGGCATCAGGTCGGCCAGCCGGGCGGGGTGCGCGCGGGCCAGAAGGCCCATCCAGGCGGCACGG
>JACXUX010000112.1 GCA_014763725.1 Rhodobacterales bacterium | reverse complement strand
GGGGGGATGCGCAAGTTCCTTGTGGTGCTGGACGACACGCGGGAATGTCTGAACGCGATGCGCTTTGCGGCCATGCGCGCGGCGCATACCGGCGGCGGGGTGCAGATCCTGTCGGTGATCTCGCCCGAGGAATTCCGCGGCTGGATGGGGGTGGCCGACCTGATGCGGGCCGAGGCGCGCGAACGGATCGAGGCGCATTTCGAGGTCTTTGCGAAATGGATGCGCGACCGCCAGCGGGTCGACCCCGAGCTGGTGATCCGCGAGGGCGATCCGGTGCAGGAAATCATGGCCCAGGTGCGCGACGATCCGGCCATCGGGGTTCTGGTGCTGGGGGCCAGCACGGAAAAGTCGGGGCCGGGGCCGCTGGTCACGCAGCTGACGCGCAGCGCGGGCAGCCTGCCCATTCCGCTGACCATCGTGCCCGGCGATCTGAGCAAGGAGCGGCTGGAGGCCATCACCTGACGCCGGGGCCATGCACCCAGCGCATGGCGCGACTGTCGGATCGGGGGTTTACCGGGGACGCGGGCGGGGCCAGATCCTGCAGGCAAAAGGAGCCTGCCATGAGCCGTCACCCCACCCATCCCCTGCAGCCTGCCCGGGCCGTCGTGTCCGGGACGGCGTGGATCGCGCGCCTGACCGACCTGCTGGCCGGGATCGACGCCTATTTCACGGCCGAAGCGGCGGCCCCCGCGCCGGTGCCGGACCTGGACGCGCTGACGCAGATGTATGCCTATCACGACATGGCCGAGATGCCGGCCGCCCCCGCGGGCGCGGCGGCCCGCGCCGGTTGACTTGGCCCGCCGCGCGGCCCATATCCTGACAAGCTGCGTCGGAGATCCAGATGTTCATCCAGACCGAATCCACCCCGAACCCCGCCACGCTGAAGTTCCTGCCCGGCCAGACCGTGCTGGACGCCGGCACCGCCGACTTTCCGGGGGCCGAGGCGGCCGCCGTTTCGCCGCTGGCGCGGCGGATCTTTGCGGCGGGCAATGTCACCGGGGTATTCCTGGGGTCGGATTTCGTGACCGTGACCAAGGCCGAGGGCATCGACTGGGCGCATCTGAAGCCCGCGATCCTGGGCGCGATCATGGAACATTTCCAGTCGGGCGCCCCGGTGATCGAGGGGTCGGCCCAGGCCGCGGGCGGCCATGCCGCCCATGACGGGCCCGATGCCGACATCGTGCGCCAGATCAAGGAGCTGCTGGACACCCGGGTGCGCCCGGCCGTGGCCCAGGATGGCGGCGACATCACCTTTCACGGGTTCGACCGCGGCATCGTCTATCTGCATATGCAGGGGGCCTGCGCGGGCTGCCCGTCCTCGACCCTGACGCTGAAGATGGGGATCGAGAACCTGCTGCGCCACTATATCCCCGAGGTGATCGAGGTGCGCCCCGTTGCCGCCTGACGGTCCCGTCCTGGGCTTCGACACCGCGGCCGCGCATTGCGCGGCCGCAATCGTCTGGGGCGACCGGGTGCTGGCCCGGGCCGAAGAGCCGATGGACCGCGGCCAGGCCGAACGGCTGATGCCGCTGCTGCAGGAGGTGCTGGCGGCGGCGGGCCTGGGCTGGCGCGATCTGGCCCTGGTGGCGGTTGGCACGGGGCCCGGCAACTTCACCGGCGTGCGGCTGGCGGTGGCGGCGGCGCGGGGGCTGGCGCTGGCGCTGCGGGTGCCGGCGGTGGGCGTGACCGGGTTTCAGGCGCGGGCCTGGGGCCAGCCGGCCGGGGTGCTGACCGCGATCGACGCGCGCCGCGGCAGCCTGTGGCTGGCGGCCGAGGGGCATCTGCCCCCCCAGCTGTGGGAGGGCGGCGATCTGCCCCCCGCCGTGCAGAGCCTGGACGTGACCGGCGCGCAGGCCGACCGGCTGGCCGCGCTGACCGGCGGGCGGGTGCTGGCGGAACAGGCACCGCTGGCCGTGGCGCTGGCGCGGGTGGCGGCGGGCCGGGCGGGCGTGCCGCAACCGCGGCCCGCGCCCCTGTACCTGCGGGCGGCCGATGCCCTGCCCCCGGCCGACCCGCCGCCGGTGATCCTGCCGTGACGCCCGCGCAGATGGCCGCGCTGCATGCGGCCTGTTTCCTGCGCCCCCCGCCGTGGAGCGAGGCCGATTTCGCGGGCCTCTTGACCCAGCCCGGCGTCTTTGCCCTGACCGAGGGGATGGGCCTCGCCCTGGGCCGCGTGGTGGCGGATGAGGCCGAGCTGCTGACGCTGGCCGTGGACCCGGCCGCGCGCCGGCAGGGGCTGGGCGCGCGGCTGCTGGACCGCTTTCTGGACCAGGCCGCGGCGCGCGGGGCCGCGACCGCCTTTCTCGAGGTGGCGGCCGACAATGCGCCCGCGCTGGCGCTGTATGCCCGGGCGGGCTTTGCCACGGTGGGCCGGCGGCGGGGCTATTGTCGCGCGCCGGGGATGGCGGCGGTCGATGCGCTGGTGATGGCGCGGCCGCTGCCCGCCACGGTGCGGGAAGTTTGATCAAAAGATAAAACGGCGCGGCCGGCGGATCGGAATCCGGCTTGACCGCGCAGGGTCTTGGGCCCCTAATTCGCCCCAATCCGGGGGCCAACCCCGGGCCTGACCCAACACCGGGAGTGACCCATGACCCTTATGAAATCACTGAGCGGCGCGACCGCGGCCCTGGCGCTGATGGCGGGGGCTGCCGCGGCCGACCCGGCCCTGGTGATCGACCTTGGCGGCAAGTTCGACAAGTCCTTCAACGAGGCCGCGTGGAACGGCGCCGAACGCTGGGCCAGGGAAACCGGCGGCACCTACAAGGAAATCGAGATGCAGAACGAGGCTCAGCGTGAGCAGTTCGTGCGTCGGATGGCCGAGACGGGCGCGAACCCCGTCGTGGTGCTGGGCTTCCAGAACATGGCCACGCTGGATGCCGTGGCCCCCGACTATCCCGAGACGAAGTTCGTCCTGATCGACGCCGTGGTCGACCTGCCCAACGTGCGGTCGGTCGTGTTCGCCGAACACGAAGGGTCCTATCTGGTGGGCATGATGGCGGCCCTGGCCAGCAAGACCGGCACCGTCAGCTTTGTCGGCGGGATGGACGTGCCGCTGATCCGCAAGTTCGCCTGCGGCTATGCCCAGGGTGTCAAGGCGGTCAAGCCCGACGCGACCGTGATCATGAACATGACGGGCACTACGCCCGCCGCCTGGAACGACCCGGTCAAGGGCGGCGAGCTTACGAAGGCCCAGATCGCCCAGGGGTCGGACGTGGTCTATGCCGCGGCCGGCGGCACCGGCATCGGCGTGCTGCAGGCCGCCGCCGATGGCGGCATCCTGTCGATCGGGGTGGACAGCAACCAGAACCACCTGCACCCGGGCAAGGTGCTGACCTCGATGATGAAGCGGGTGGACAATGCGGTCTACGACGCCTTCAAGGCCGGGACGGCGCTGGAAACGGGGGTCGTGTCGATGAACCTGGCCTCGGGCGGGGTGGGCTATGCGCTGGATGAAAACAACGCCCCGCTGGTCAGCGACGAGATGAAGGCCGCCGTCGATGCGGCCGCGGCCAAGATCATGTCGGGCGAAATCGTGGTGCACGACTATACCACCGACGACACCTGCCCTGCGGCGACGTTCTGAATGGAACCCCTTGGCGGGGTTTCGCCTGACGGGGGGCGGCCGGCAGCGGTCGCCCCTTCTGCGCCCTGGGCCATCGAGTTGCGCGGCATCTCGAAGGCCTTTGGCCCGGTGCAGGCGAACAGGGACATCTCGATCCGCATCGCGCGCGGGTCGATCCACGGCATCGTGGGGGAAAACGGCGCCGGCAAGTCGACGCTGATGTCGATCCTCTACGGATTCTACCGCGCCGACGCGGGCGAGATCCTGATCGGCGGCCGGCCGGTGCAGATCCCCGACAGCCAGGCCGCGATCCGCGCCGGGATCGGGATGGTGTTCCAGCACTTCAAGCTGGTGCCGAACTTCACCGTGCTGGAAAACGTGATCCTGGGCGCCGAGGACGGCGCGCTGCTGCGCCCGTCCCTGACGCGGGCGCGCGCGGTGCTGGCCGATCTGGCGCGCGAATACGACCTGGACGTCGACCCCAATGCGGTGGTCGAGAACCTGTCCGTCGGCCATCAGCAGCGGGTGGAAATCCTCAAGGCGCTGTTCCGCCGCGCCGACATCCTGATCCTGGACGAACCCACGGGCGTGCTGACCCCGGATGAGGCGGACCACCTGTTCCGCATCCTGCGGGGCCTGCGCGACCAGGGCAAGACCATCGTGCTGATCACGCACAAGCTGCGCGAGATCATGGAAATCACCGACCACGTCAGCGTCATGCGCCGCGGCCAGATGGTGGCCACCGTCCCCACGCCCGAAACCAGCCCCGAACAGCTGGCCGAGCTGATGGTGGGCCGCAAGGTGCTGCTGCATGTGGACAAGGGCCCGGCTGCCCCGGGCCGCACCGTGCTGCAGGTGGAAAACCTGGCCTTGACCGATGCCCAGGGCGTCCAGCGGCTGCGCGGCATCAACCTGCATGTCCGCGCGGGCGAGATCCTGGGGATTGCCGGGGTGGCCGGCAACGGCCAGTCCGAGCTGCTGGACGTGCTGGGCGGCTATGCCCGCGCCACGGGGCGGGTGACGGTGAACGGGGTCGAGATCGACCTGACCGGCCGCACCGGCGACGGCCGCAGCCGCCGCGCCCAGGGCATCGCCCATGTCCCCGAGGACCGCCAGGTGCGCGGCCTGATCCTCGATTTCGCCGCCTGGGAAAACGTGGGCTTCGGCTATCACCACGCCCCCGAATACCAGAAGAACGCGCTGTTCATGGACAATGACGCCCTGCGCGCCGATTGCGCGGCCAAGATGGCGCGGTTCGACATCCGCCCGCCGATCCCGGCGCTGGCGGCGCGGAACTTTTCCGGCGGCAACCAGCAGAAGATCATCGTCGCGCGCGAGATCGAGCGGAACCCCGACCTGCTGCTGGTGGGCCAGCCCACGCGCGGCGTGGACATCGGCGCGATCGAGTTCATCCACAAGCAGATCATCGCCCTGCGCGATGCGGGCAAGGCGATCCTGCTGGTCAGCGTCGAACTGGACGAGATCCTGTCGCTGTCCGACCGCATCGCGGTGATGTTCGACGGCCGCATCATGGGCGAACGCCTGCCGTCCGAGACGAATGAACGCGATCTGGGCCTGTTGATGGCGGGGATGGCCGGCTGATGGAGCGGATGCCGAAATGGGCCGATGTGGCGCTGGTGCCGCTGATGAGCCTGATGCTTGCCTTTGCCATCTCGGCCCTGGTGATCGCGGCGATCGGGGAAAACCCCTGGGCCGCGATCCGCACCATGGTGACGGGGGCGCTGGGGTCCACCTATGGCTGGGGCTATACGCTGTATTACACCACCAACTTCCTGTTCACGGGGCTGGCGGTGTCGGTGGCCTTTCATGCCGGGCTGTTCAACATCGGGGGCGAGGGGCAGGCCGCCCTGGGCGGGCTGGGCGTGGCGCTGTGCTGCCTGTTCATCCCCTGGCCGCACTGGAGCTTGGCGCTGATCGCGGCCACCCTGTCGGGCGCGGCCTTTGGCGCGGCCTGGGCCGCCCTGCCCGCCTGGCTGCAGGCGCGCCGCGGCAGCCATATCGTGATCACCACGATCATGTTCAACTTCATCGGCGCCTCGCTCCTGAACTATCTGCTGGTCAACGTGCTGAAGCCGCAGGGCAGCATGGACCCGGCCACGGCGCGCTTTGCCCCCGAGGTGCGCCTGCCCGGCCTGCATGAGGTGCTGGCGGTGGCCGGCATCCCGTTTTCCAAGGCCACCCCCGTCAACGTGACGCTGCTGGTGGGCCTGGCGGCCTGTGTGGCGGTCTGGGCGCTGATCTGGCGCACCCGTCTGGGGTATGAGATCCGCGCCTTCGGCAAGTCGGAAAAGGCCGCCGTCTATGCCGGCATCCGGCCGGTGCGCATCACCATGGTGGCGATGCTGATTTCCGGCGGGCTGGCCGGCATGATGGCCATCAACAACGTGATGGGCGAGGCCGAGCGGCTGGTGATGAACAGCGTCGAGGGCGCGGGCTTCATCGGCATCGCGGTCGCGCTGATGGGGCGGGGCCATCCGTTCGGGGTGCTGCTGGCGGCGCTGCTGTTCGGGTTCCTGTATCAGGGGGGGGCGGAGCTGGCGCTGTTCACCTCGATCCCGCGCGAGCTGATCGTGGTGATCCAGGCGCTGGTGATCCTGTTCACCGGGGCGCTGGACGATCTGGTGCGCAGGCCCGTGGCCGCGCTGTTCCGCCTGACCCGCAAGGAGACCCGGTGATGGATTTCGCCACGCTGATCCAGATCCTCGATTCGACGCTGCGGCTGGCCACGCCGCTGTTGCTGGCCTGTCTGGCGGGGCTCTATTCCGAACGCGCGGGCGTCTTCGACATCGGGCTGGAGGGCAAGATGCTGGCCGCGGCCTTCCTGTCGGGGGCGGTGGCCTTTGTCTCGGGCTCGGTCTGGCTGGGGGTGCTGGCGGGGATCGGCGCGTCGCTGGCGCTGTCGGCGGTGCATGGGCTGGCCTCGATCACCTTTCGCGGCAATCAGCTGATCTCGGGCGTGGCGATCAACTTCCTGGCCTCGGGGCTGACGGTGCTGGTGGGGCAGAACTGGTTCGAGCTGGGCGGGCGCACGCCTGCCCTGACCGAGGGGCGGTTCCAGCCGATCACCCTGCCCCTGGCCGAGACGCTGGCCCCCGTGCCGGTGCTGGGGCCGATCTATTCGGACCTGATCTCGGGCCATTCGGCGCTGGTCTATCTGGCCCTTGCGCTGGTGCCGGCGTCGTGGTGGCTGCTGAACCGCACGCGGTTCGGGCTGCGGCTGCGGGCGGTGGGGGAAAACCCGGCCGCGGTGGATACGGCGGGCGTGTCGGTGGTGGGCATACGCTTTGCCGCGGTGGCGATCTGCGGGGTGCTGTGCGGGCTGGCCGGGGCCTATCTGGCCACCGCGCTGTCGGCGGGCTTCGTCAAGGAGATGACCGCCGGGCGGGGCTATATCGCGCTGGCCGCGCTGATCTTTGCCAAGTGGCGGCCGTTCGCGGCGATGGGGGCGTGCCTGCTGTTCGGCCTGCTCGAGGCGGTGGCGAACCGGTTCCAGAACATCGACCTGGGGGTCGTGGTGCTGCCGGTGCAGTTCATGCAGGCGCTGCCCTATATCCTGACGGTGGTGATCCTGGCGGGCTTCGTGGGCAAGGCCATTCCGCCGCGCGCGGGCGGCGAGCCCTATGTCAAGGAAAGGTAGGGGGGCGCTGCCCCCCTCTTCGGCCCCCATGGGGCCGAATTCACCCCCCGGGGTATTTGGATCAAGGAGAAGGGCATGACTGCTTCGATCGAGGAACTGGCCGCGCGGGTCCGGGCACGGGCCGGGGCCGAGCCAGTGGCGGTGGGGCTGATCCTGGGGTCGGGGCTGGGCCATGTGGCCGCAGGCGTCGACGGGGTGGCGATCGGCTATGAGGATCTGCCCGGCTTTCCCCATGCCGGCGTGTCGGGACACCGGGCCGAACTGGTCGTGGGCGCGCTGGAGGGCGTGCGCGTGGCGATCCTGTCGGGGCGGGCGCATTACTACGAGACCGGCGATCCGGCCGCGATGCGCCGCCCGCTGGAGGTGCTGGCGGCGCTGGGGGCGGACCGGCTGGTGCTGACCAATGCGGCCGGGTCGCTGCGCGGCGACATCCGCACCGGCGATCTGATGCTGCTGTCGGATCACATCAACTTTTCCGGGCTGAACCCGCTGATCGGCGAACCTTCGGACCGCCGGTTCGTGCCGATGGGGGAGGCGCATGACCCCAGGCTGCGGGCGGCGATGCGGGCGGCGGCGGCGGCCGAGCAGGTGGCCCTGCCCGAGGGCGTCTATGCCTGGTATTCCGGCCCCAGTTTCGAGACGCCGGCCGAGATCCGCGCGATCCGCACGCTGGGGGCGGATGCGGTGGGCATGTCGACGGTGCCCGAGGTGATCCTGGCGCGGTTCCTGGGGCTGCGGGTGGCAGCGATTTCCACCATCACCAACATGGCGGCCGGCCTGTCGGACGAGGCGATCAGCCACGAACACACCAAGGCCATGGCGCCGCTGGGCGCGGCCAAGCTGGAGCGGGTGCTGCGCCGCTGGCTGCGCGAGACGGGCGGGCGCGGCTGAGGCCCCCGGCCGCCCGGGGGACGGCGGCAAAGCGGTTTGACATCGTGCCGCAGGGCGGCGAAGGTCGGGACAACCGCCCCGGCCGGGTGCCTACCGATGCAGATCTACCTGCCCATCGCCGAAGTTTCGGTGAACGCACTGACCCTGCTGGGGCTGGGCGGGCTGGTGGGCCTGTTGTCGGGCATGTTCGGCGT
>JACXUX010000111.1 GCA_014763725.1 Rhodobacterales bacterium | reverse complement strand
CGCTTGCCCCGATCCTGGCCCCGATCCTGGCGCCGATCCTGGCCCTGATCCTTGCCCTGGCGGGCTGCGCCGCACCGGTCGCGCCCCCCGCGCCGCCCCCGCGGGTCCAGCCGATGGCCGCCGACGCGGCGCAGCGCCTGCAGGCCGTGGCCGACCGCGTGACCCCGGTCGCGACCGACCTGTGCCTGCAGGTTCCCACCACGGCCCGCTGCGACTTCGCCATCCTGCTGGACGACCGGCCCGGCCAGCCGCCCAATGCGTTCCAGACGCTGGACCCCCGCGGCCGACCGGTGCTGCTGTTCACCGCGGCCCTGGTTGGCCAAACCCGCAACGACGACGAACTGGCCTTCGCCTTCGGGCATGAGGCCGCGCACCACATCGCCGGCCACATCCCCGCGGCGCAGGACCTGGCGCAGGCCGGCGCCGCGCTGGCCGGGGCGCTGGCCGGGCTGGGCGGGGCCGATGCCGGGCGCATCCGGCTGGCCCAGGACCTGGGCGCCACGCTGGCCGCGCGCAGCTTTTCCAGGGATTTCGAGCTCGAGGCCGATGCCCTGGGTGCCCGCATCGCCTGGGCCGCGGGCTATGACCCGCTGCGCGGCGCGGCCTATTTCACCCGCATCCCCGACCCCGGCGACCTGTTCCTGGGCGCGCATCCGCCGAACGCCCAGCGGATCGAGACGGTGCGCCGCGCGATCGCGACCCTGCCGCCCGCTTGATCTGCGTCATGGAGCCGCGCGCCCCCGCAGCGCATTCTTGAGTGCAGGGGGCGGCGGTGCCGGCCCGGATGGAGACAAGGCGATGATCGGACATGTCGAGGCGCCACGCGCCTATTGGCAGACCTGTGGCATGGCACGCGCCGTGGGGGTGAACCTGCCCGGCGCCGTGCTGGAAGGCTGGCTGAAGCGGGACGAACTGGATGGCATGGTGCGGCGCTGCCAGCGCTGCAGTCGGCTGACCGACTGCACGGCCTGGCTGGCCGCGGCGCGGCGGGAACGGCTGCCCGCCTATTGCCCGAACAAGGCCGAGATCGAGGCGCTGTCGCCCCAGACCTGAACCGCCCGCCTGATGCGCCCGCGCGCGCCGCGGGCGGGTCAGTCGGCCTGCAGCTGGGCCCAGACCTCATCGGCCAGGGCCGCGACCTCGGCCGCGGCGGGGGATTGGCCGGCCTCGGCCGCGCCCAGTCCCTGGCCCATCGTCTCGGCATAGACGACGCGCTGGCCCAGCCGGGCCTCTGTCACCCCGGCCGACATGGCGGCGGCGGCCGCAGCCACCTCTGCGCCCAGCCGGGTTCCGGCCTTGGCGCGGTTCAGCACCACCAGCCCGCGCCGACGTTCCCGCGCGATCAGGTCCAGCACCCCGTCGGTCGCCCACAGATCGACATGGGACGAGGCCACGGGCACAAGCACCAGATCGGCCTCGCGCAGGGCGGGGCGCAGGTCGGCATCGGCCTTGGGCGGGGTGTCGACGATCACCAGGTCGTGCTGCTTGCGCAGCTTTTCGCATTCATAGCCCACCCCCCAGGCCGAGGCGGTGGACAGTTCGAACCCCGGCGTGCCCATCCGGTCGCGCCGCAGCAGGAACCAGCGCCCCAGGCTGCCCTGTGGATCGGTGTCCAGCAGCGCCACCGACAGGCCGCGGGCACGGAACGCCACGGCAAGGTTGACCGCCAGCGTGGTCTTGCCCGACCCGCCCTTCTGCTGCGCGATGGTGATGACCCGGCCTGCCATGATGCCCCCCTGACCATGCCGCATTGCAGCATAGACCGGATCGGCGGCGCTGGCGATGCCCTTTCGCCCGGTGTCGCGCAGATCAGCCCGGCGCTGCCTGCAGCCGGTCGACCAGCGCGGCCATGAAGGCGCGATAGTAGCGCGGTTCATAGTGGAACGGCGCCAGTTGCCAGATGTTGGCCGCATCGGCGCGCATTCCGGCCATGACGTCGATCACCGCCTGCGGCGACAGGATGCCCTGCGCCGCGCCGACCAGATCGCGGATCAGCGCATTGGTGCGGGCATTGGTAGCGCGCGTGTCGGCGTCGAAGGTCTGTTCCTGCCCCTGCAGGTCCAGATAGCGGTCGGTGCATTCGGCCTGATGCAGGAACACCCGGTCGGCCCCGACCATCCCGGCCAGATCGCGAAAGAAGCGGCGGGCACAGTCCAGCAGTTGCGCGCGCAGGGCCGGGTCCTCCTTGCTGGCATCGCGCAGGCCCTGATCCACCGCCACCTTCCACAGCCCGGCCTGATACATGTCCCAGCTTTTCGACACGACCCGGTCGTCCGCGCGGAACACGTCAAAGCGTTCGTCGATGAAGTCGACGACCACCGCATCGGGGGCGGCCGCAGCCATCTCCGCCATCATGGTCTTGCGGAAATCGGTGCGGATGCAGCGGCGGATGAACTCGGGCTCGACCCGGGCCAGCACGTCGTCGCCGATGGTCACGGGCCGGGCATAGATCGACAGGACCGAGGTGCGCGCCGTGTAATAGACCACCTGGACCGGATCGGCATCGAGAAAGGCGTCGCGGGTCACGCAACTGCCCATGATCGCTATCCGCGGCCTGCGTCCCTGCATGTCGCCTGCACCCGATACCCTTGCCCGGCCCGACCCTAGCCGCCGCCACTGCGGGGCGCAACGCCCACCCGGCGGCCGTGGGGTGCAAACACAGATTTGCGAGTGCTTCGCATTATCATTGCTTTCGCACCCGGCGCACCCTAGGTTCCCCCTATCGACACGGTGGACCCATGCCCCCGAAGGAGGCAGGACGGATGCAACTGACACGACGAACGATGCTTGTCGCGCTGGCGGCCGCGCCGCTGGCGCTGCCCGCAGGTCGGGCCCGGGCGCAGGACCGGCTGGAAGTGGTGACCACCACCGGCATGATCGCCGATGCCGCCCGCCAGGTGGGCGGCGATCTGGTCGCGGTGCGCGCGCTGATGGGCCCCGGGGTGGACCCCCACGCCTATCGCCAGACCCGCAGCGACATCGTCGCCATGGCCGGGGCCGATCTGGTGCTGTGGCACGGCCTCTTCCTTGAGGCGCAGATGGAAGAGATCCTGCAGGACATGGCGCGCAAGATCCCCGTGGTCGCCGTGGCCGAAAGCCTGCCGCGCGACCTGTTGCGGGGCCACGACGAATATCCCGACCGGCACGACCCCCATGTCTGGATGGACCCTGACCTGTGGACGCGCGTGGTCGACACGGTGCGCGACGCCCTGATCCGCGTGGCCCCCCAGCATGAGGCCGCCTTCCGCGCCAATGCCGCGGCCCACCAGGCCGATCTGGTGCAGCTGGCCGCCTATGCGCGCGGGGTTCTGGCCAGCGTGCCGGCCGAAAGCCGGGTGCTGGTGACGGCCCACGACGCCTTTGGCTATTTCGGGGCGGCCTACGGGTTCGATGTGCTGGGCATCCAGGGCATCTCGACCGAATCCGAGGCCGGGCTGCAGCGCATTGCCGAACTGGTGGACATTCTGGTGGCCCGCAACGTGCGCGCGGTCTTTGTCGAAAGCTCGGTGTCGGACCGCAACATCCGCGCGCTGATCGAGGGCGCGGCCGCCCGCGGCCATCAGGTGCAGATCGGCGGATCGCTGTTCTCGGACGCGATGGGCGAGGCCGGCAGCTATGAGGGCACCTATCTGGGCATGATCGACCACAATGCCACCGTGATCGCCCGCGCCCTGGGCGGCCAGGCCCCCGACCGCGGCATGGCCGACCGGCTGGCCCCGGGGCCGCGGACATGACGCCCGGCCCCCTCAGCGTGGCGGCGCAGGACGGTCGGCTGCTGGACAGCGGCGCGCCCCCGCCCGACAGCCCGCTGGCGATCCGCGGCCTGACCGTGTCCTATGGCGAAAGGCCGGCGGTGTTTTCGGTCGACGCGACCTTTCCCGCGCGGGCGATGTCGGCCATCATCGGGCCCAATGGCGCGGGCAAGTCCACGCTGCTGAAGGCCGCCCTGGGCGTGATCCCCCGCGTCACCGGCGAGGTGCGCGTCTTCGGCACGCCAGTGGAACGCGCGCGCGACCGCATCGCCTATGTGCCCCAGCGCGCCAGCGTCGACTGGGATTTTCCCACCACGGTGATCGACGTGGTCCAGATGGGCCTGTACCGCAAGGTGGGCCTGCTGGGCCGGATGTCGGGTGCGCAGACCCGCCGCGCGCAGGACTGCCTGGCCCGCGTGGGCATGGCCGATTTCGCGCCGCGCCAGATCGGCCAGCTGTCCGGCGGCCAGCAGCAGAGGGTGTTCCTGGCCCGCGCACTGGCGCAGGATGCCGACCTCTATCTGCTGGACGAACCCTTTGCCGGGGTCGATGCCGCCACCGAACGCGCCATTGTCGAGGTGCTGAAGCTGCTGCGCGCCCAGGGCAAGGCGGTGGTCGCCGTGCATCACGACCTGTCGACGGTGCGCGGCTATTTCGACCATGTCTTCCTGATCAACACCCGCCGCATCGCCGAGGGGCCGGTGGCCACCACCTTTACCGCCGCCAACCTGCACGCCACCTATGGCGGCCGTCTGGCGGTGGCGCAGCTGGATGCGCTGGCGCTGGCGGGGGCGGTGCCGTGACCGGCCTGCTGGCCGCGCTGACGCTGCAGGCGGGCTACAACGCCACGCTGGTGACGCTGGGCGCGGCCCTGCTGGGGCTGGCCGCGGGGGCGACGGGCACCTTCCTGTTCCTGCGCAAGCGCGCGCTGGTGGCCGATGCGGTGGCCCATGCCACGCTGCCCGGGGTGGGGCTGGCCTTTCTGGCGATGGTCGCGCTGGGCGGCGACGGGCGCAGCCTGCCCGGGCTGCTGATCGGGTCGGCCGTGACGGCAGGCCTGGGCCTGCTGGTGATGGAATGGATCGCGCGCCGCACCCGCCTGGCCGAGGATGCGGCGATCGGCGCGGTGCTGGGGTCGTTCTTCGGGCTGGGCGTGGTGCTGCTGACCGTGATCCAGACGATGAGCGCGGGCCGCCAGGCGGGGCTTGAGGGGTTCCTGCTGGGGTCGACCGCCGGGATGCTGTTCCAGGACGGGCTGGTCATCGCCGCGGGCGGCACGGCGGCGGTGCTGGCCACCTGGCTGCTGCGGCGGCCGATGACGCTGGTGGCCTTTGACCCCGGCTATGCCGCGGCGCTGGGCTATGACGTGCGGCGCATCGACCTGGCGATGATGGGGCTGGTGATGGCGGTCACGGTCATCGGGCTCAAGGTCGTGGGGCTGATCCTGATCGTGGCGATGCTGATCATCCCGACCGTCACCGCCCGGTTCTGGACCCAGCGCGCCGGGCGCGTAGTCTGGATCGCGGGGGCGATCGGCGGGCTGTCGGGCTATCTGGGGGCGGCGATCTCGGCCTCGGCCCCGGCGCTGCCGACCGGGCCGATCATCGTGCTGATGGCGGCGGGGGCCTTCGTGCTGTCGCTGTTCTTCGCCCCCGTGCGGGGGGTGCTGGCCTCGGCCCTGCGGCACCGGCGGTTCCAGGCGCGGGTGCACCGCCGGCAGGGCCTGCTGGCGCTGGCCCGGCACGACCCGATCCGCGAACCCTTCACCCTGCGGCTGCTGCGGCGCGAGGGGCTGATCCGCCCCGACGGCGTGGCCACCGACCGCGGCCGCGCCCAGGCCGCGCGCGTGCTGCGCGAGGAACGCCGCTGGGCCGAGGCGCGCAGCCTGCACCAGGACACCGGCCTGACCGGGCGCTATGACGGGCTGACCCCGATCGAAGAGGTGTTCACCCCCGACGAGATCGCCGAGATCGACCGCCGGCTGGGCCGACCGTTCGCCGTGCCGGGGGGCGTGTGATGGGGGCCGAATTCGTCCAGTTCTCGCTGACGCCGATGCTGATCGGGGCCCTGGCCGCCATCGCCTGCGCGCTGCCCGGCAACTTCCTGATCCTGCGCCGCCAGGCGCTGATCGGCGATGCGATCAGCCATGTCGTGCTGCCCGGCATCGTCGTGGCCTTCCTGCTGACCGGCACGGTGGCCGCGCTGCCCATGCTGATCGGGGCGGCGGGGGCGGCTGTCGTCGCCGTCGTGCTGATCGAGGGCGTCCGCCGCCTGGGCCGGATCGAGCCCGGTGCGGCGATGGGCGTCGTCTTTACCACGCTGTTTGCGGGCGGCGTGCTGCTGCTGGAACAGTCCGACACCTCGTCCGTCCATCTGGACGTGGAACATGCGCTGATGGGCAATCTGGAATCGCTGATCTGGCTGGGCGCCAGCGGCTGGGGGTCGCTGGCCGACCCCGCGGCGCTGGCCCAGCTGCCGCCCGAACTGGGCCGCATGGCGCTGGTCGCAGCGATCATCGGGCTGCTGACTGCGGTGTTCTGGCGCTGGCTGAAGATCGCCACCTTTGACGAAGGCTTTGCCCGCACGCTGGGCATTCCCGCCGCAGGGGTGGGGTTCGGGCTGGTCATCACCTCGGCCGTGGCGGCGGTGGCGGCCTTTGATGCGGTGGGGTCGATCATCGTGATCGCGATGTTCATCTGCCCGCCCGCCGCCGCGCGGCTGATGACCAACCGACTGGGGGTGCAGGTCGCCTGGTCGCTGGGCTTTGCCGTGCTGTCGGCGGTGCTGGGCTATGTGCTGGCGGGCTATGGGCCGCTGTGGCTGGGCGCCACCGGCGCGGTCAGCGCGGCGGGCATGATCGCCATCGTCTCGGGCGTGATCCTGGGGCTGGCCTGTGTCTATGGCCCGCACCGCGCGCGCCAGGGCGCCGCGGCCGAACCCGCGGGGCGTTAGGGCGCGCGCCCCGACGCCACAGCGTCCAGCACCGCCCCCGCGATCCGCGCCGTCTGATCCCAGCCGGGCAGCGCCGCCCCCGCGCGGGCCGAGGCCGCGGCCATCCCCCCCCGCAGCGCGGGATCGGCCAGCAGACGGTCCAGCGCGGCGGCCAGCGCCACCGGGTCGCCCACCGGCACCAGCAGCCCCGCCCCCGGGGCAATGGTCTCGGGCACCGCACCGGTGTCGCAGGACACGATGGGCAGACCATGGGCCATCGCCTCGTCAAAGACGATGCCGTAGCCTTCATACCGGGTCGCCAGGGCAAAGATCGCGGCCTGCGCGTAAAGCTGCGCCAGTTCGTCCGCCGCCACCCGGCCCGCCAGGCGCACCCGGTCCGCCAGCCCCAGATCGGCCTGCAGCCGTTCCAGTGCCGCGGCGTGGTCGGGGTCATACCGCGACCCCACGATCACCGCCTGCCAGTCGGCCGCACGCAGCTGCGCCAGCGCCCGCAGCAGGATGTCATGGCCCTTGCGCGGGTGCTGGATGCCGACCGACAGGATCAGCGGCGGCACGGCCGGGGCGGTCTGCACCTGCGCCGCGGGCCGGTCGGTGCCGGGCCGGGCGATGGTGATGCGCCCGGGGTCCACCCCGTATTCGGTGGCCAGCATCCGCGCGGTGTGGCCGCTGGGCACCAGCACATGCGCGGCCAGCGCCAGATTGGCGCGCTCGGTCCGGAACAGGTGGTCGCGGCGGGCGGGGGTCAGACCCTCTTCCCAGGCCAGCGGATGGTGGATCATCGCCACCACCGGCGCCTGCACCCGCGCCAGCACCCCCGTCTCGATCGACCCGAACACCAGCCCGTCCAGGATCAGCGGCCGGTCGGGCGCCAGGGCGGTCAGCTGTGCGGCCGCATCGGCCATGTCGGCCGGCGTCGGGTCGGGGAAGGACGCGCCCAGCACGACATGCGCCACCTCGCGCCCGTGATCGCGCAGCCCCTCCAGCAGGCGGCGTTCGTAGATATAGCCCCCGGTCAGCGTGGCGATGTCGCCCGGAATGGCAAACGCGGCGGGATGGGGGGTCATGTCAGCTGCTCGGGGGCATAGATGCGCAGCACGCGCGCCTCGATCAGGCCGATGCCGGCATAGCCCAGCGCTGACAGCGCGGCCACCAGCGCCATTGCCGACCACAGCATGTCGTAATCCGACAGCGAGGCCGACAGCGCCATCAGGCTGCCGATGCCCACCCCGGTGGCCAGCCATTCCACCACCGTCACCGCGAGGACCGAGGCCGGGACCGCCATCCGCGCCGCGGCAAAGAAGGCGGGCAGCATGGCCGGGATCCGCACCCGCAGCAGCGCCTGCACCCGCCCCGCGGCATAGCTGCCCATGACATCCATCACCTGCCCCGGCGCCTGGCGCAGCCCGTGCAGACAGGCCACCAGCGTGGGAAAGAACACCATCACCGCCACCAGCACGATGGTGCCCGTGGCCCCCCGCCCCAAGAGCAGCACGATCAGCGGCGCCGTGGTCACCAGCGGCACCGACCGCAGCGCGATGGCCAGCGGCATCGCCGTGCCCGCCACCGCCGGCAGCAGCACGAACAGCATGGCCAGCCCCGCCCCCGCGGCC
>JACXUX010000439.1 GCA_014763725.1 Rhodobacterales bacterium | reverse complement strand
TGGCGGGGCTGCTGGCGGCGCTGGGGCCGGGGATGACCCGGCTGGCCGGCCACCCGCGCTATGGCGCGATCCGGCTGGCGGTGCTGGCGGTCATGACGGGCTTCGTGGGCTTCTGGGGCCAGGGGCAGCTGTCGGTCGTGCCCCCCCTGGCCACCCTGCGCACCGCGGTCGAGGGCGGCAGCTTTGCCTATCTGCTCTATGACCCCTTCTCGCTGGTGGTCTGGGCGGTGGCGGGGCTGGGCTTCGTGCTCTGGGGGCGGGGGCTGTTCTGCGGCTGGCTCTGCCCCTTCGGCGCGCTGCAGGAATTCGCCCACCGGCTGGGCCGTGCGCTGCGCCTGCCGCGCTGGGAACCCGCCGCCCGCTGGGACGACCGGCTGAAGGGGCTGAAATACCTGCTGCTGGCGGGGCTGGTCGCCACCACGCTGGTCGCCCCCGACCATATCGACGACGTGGCGGAAATCGAGCCCTTCAAGACCGCGATCACTACCCTGTTCCAGCGCGAATGGTGGTTCGTGGCCTATGCGCTGGTCTGGCTGGGGCTGGGGATGGTGACGTTCAAGGGCTTCTGCCGCTGGGTCTGCCCGCTGGGGGCAGTGATGGCGCTGGGCGCGCTGATCCGCGGCCGCGACTGGATCGCGCGGCGCGCCGAATGCGGGTCGCCCTGCCAGCTCTGCCGCGTGCGCTGCAACTATGGCGCGATCCGGCCCCGGGGGCAGATCCGCTATTCGGAATGTTTCCAGTGCCTGGACTGCGTGACGATCCACGACGATCCGCGCCAATGCGTGCCGCTGGTGCTGGCCGCCCTGCCCGGCTGGCTGGACCTGGTCGAGCGCGAATTCAGCCTCTACCGCGCCGACAGCGCGCTCTGCCGGCTGAACGCGACGGGCCATCTGCCGGGGGCCAGCGCGGACTTCCGCGCGCTGATGCGGCTGTCCGACCGGCTGCACCGGGCGACGGGCGGCCTCTTCGACCCGACGGTGGGCGCGCTCTGGCAGGCGCTGGCGCGGGGCGGCGATGCGGCGGCGGCGCGCGCCACGCTGGGCTGGGGGCGCGTGACGCTCGACCCGCCGCGGCTGGCGCCCGGCCAGGCGCTGACCTTCAACGGCATCGCCCAGGGCTGGGGGGCCGATCTGGTCCGCGCCCGGCTGGCCGATCTGGGCTTTGCCCGCGCGCTGGTCGATCTGGGTGAGCTGGCGGCGCTGGGCGGCCCCTGGCAGGTCGGCCTCGACGACCCGGCCGCAGGCCAGCTCGCCACCCGCCGCCTGACGGGCACGGCGATCGCGACCTCGTCCCCGCTGGCCACGCGGCTGGCGGGGGGGCCGCATATCCTGCACCCGGGGGGCGGCGCGCCCCGCTGGTCCTCGGTCACGGTCGAGGCCGACAGCGCCGCGCTTGCCGACGGGCTGTCGACCGCCCTCGTCCTGGCCCCGCGCGACCGCATCCCGGCCATCGCCGCCGCCCTGCCCGGCGTGACCCGCATCACCCTGGTCGATGCCGCGGGCGACCTGATCACCCTCTAGGCCCCCCGCACCGCGCCCCTTCCTCTTGACCCAAATACCCTCCAGGGGGGCCTAGAGGG
>JACXUX010000110.1 GCA_014763725.1 Rhodobacterales bacterium | reverse complement strand
AGGGGCGGGGGGGCTGGGGCGGGGGCATGGCGGTCAGTCCCTGAGGCTTTCCTCGCGCAGGCCGTCGGCCAGCAGGTTGAGGCCGAGCACGAGGCTCATGAGCGCAAGCGCGGGGACCACGGCGGGATGGGCATAGACCGACAGCAGTCTGCGGCCCGCGTTGATGGTGCTGCCCCAGTCGGGGCTTTCGGGGGCGAGGCCCAGGCCGAAGAAGCCCAGCGTGCCCAGAAGGATGGTCGTGTAGCCGATGCGCAGGCAGAAGTCGACGATCAGCGGGCCGCGCGCATTGGGCAGGATTTCCCACAGCATGATGTACCAGGGCCCTTCGCCGCGGGTCTGGCTGGCG
Organism: Rhodobacterales bacterium; assembly: GCA_014763725.1. GTDB lineage: Bacteria > Pseudomonadota > Alphaproteobacteria > Rhodobacterales > Rhodobacteraceae > JACXUX01. Next base: position 8,013 of record JACXUX010000110.1, on the reverse strand, counting down.
GCGACATAGTCGCGGGTCTTGATGTCCATCACGAGGCCCCGGACGATGCGGAACACGGTGGGGGCGTTCACGAAGACCACCGAGACGAAGACGATCAGGATGTTGCCCGGCATCTCGATCAGGTCGAGCGCGGCCGGGAGCAGGTCGATCCGGCCACCCGGCGAGGAGACGAGCGACAGGTAGACCCAGCCGCCCGCGGCCAGCACCGCGGCCAGCACGCGGCTGCGATGCGCAGGCTTTACCCGCAGGCGGGCGTTCAGCAGCAGCACGGCAAAGACCAGCGGAAAGACGAACAGCACGAGGCCCAGGATCTGGGGCAGGCCTGACTCTGCCACCTCGGGCGTGACCAGCAGGTAGAACAGCAGGATCACCGGGAAGGCCAGCACCAGATTGGCCAGGAACGACAGGCCCGTGTCCAGCAGGCCGCCGAAATAGCCCGCAGGCAGCCCCAGCGTGATGCCCACCATGAAGGCGAACAGCGTGGCCAGCGGCGCGATCTGCACCACGATCACGGCGCCGGCCACCATGCGGCTGAAGACGTCGCGCGCCAGGCTGTCGCCGCCCAGCAGATAGACCGACCCGTCCGGGGCGACGGAACCGGGCAGGGCATTCTTCATGCCGGACAGCTGGCTAAGCGGGTCATGCGTCATGATCTGGGAGGCAAACAGCGCGGTGAAGACCCAGAACATGACCAGCGCAAAGCCCGTCATGGCGATGGGGCTGTCGAACAGCTTGCCGTAAAGGCCCAGGCGCCGCCGCTGGTGGCGCGACACGGCGAAGGTCGCCGCAAGCGCCGCCCAGACGGGCCAGAACTGGAGGATCAGGCGGGCCGCGATCTGGCCCCAGGACAAGGGTTCCATGCGCGCCTCAGGTCAGCCGGATGCGGGGGTTCAGGAAGACATAGCCGATGTCCGAGATCACCTGGGTGACCAGCACGACCAGCACCGCCACGACCGAGCAGGCCAGCAGCAGTTCAATGTCGTTGTTGCCCGCAGCCTGCACCAGCGTCCAGCCGAAGCCCTTGTAGTTGAACAGGGTTTCGACGATCACCACGCCGTTCAGCAGCCAGGGGAACTGCAGCATGATCACCGTGAAGGGCGCGATCAGCGCATTGCGCAGCGCATGGCGCAGCACCACGCGGCCAAAGCCTGCGCCCTTCAGCCGGGCGGTGCGGATGTATTGGGCGGTCATCACCTCGGCCATGCTGGCGCGGGTCATGCGCGCGATGTAGCCCGTGCCGTAAAGCGCGATGGTCGCCACCGGCAGGCCGAAGTTCCACAGCGTGATGCCATTGGCCGCGCTGGTGGCCGTGCCCATGAAGATCGTGTTGCCGGAAATCAGGCCCCAGTCCTTGAACAGCGGCGACAGGCCCGTGGCCGAGGAGGCCAGCAGCGCCACCAGCACGACGCCCGAGACATATTCGGGCGTGGCGGTCGAGGCGATGGAAAAGGTCGACAGGCCGCGGTCCAGGCGCGAGCCCTCGCGCATGCCCGACAGCACGCCGATCACCAGCGCCGAGGGCACCATGACCAGCATGACCCACAGCATCAGCCAGCCGGTCGCGGCCAGCCGGTCGGCCACGAGGCCGGCGACGGGCGCCTTGAACACGGTCGACTGGCCCCAGTCGCCCTGCAGCAGGCCGCAATGGCGGGGCGCCGTGGCGGGGTCCTGGCCGGGGTCCAGGCAGCGGCCGACGGTGGTGCCGTCCTCGGTCCGGGTCCAGCCGGGCAGCACGCCCAGCCATTCGCCATAGCGGTGCAGCAGCGGTTCGGCATAGCCGTTGCGGTCCAGCCAGCTGGTGACCTGGTCATCGGTCATCCGGGCCGAGGCTTCGGATTTCGCCAGTTTTTCCAGGTTCGCCGGCAGGTTCGTCAGCCAGAACACGGCAAAGGTCAGGCACAGCGCCGTCAGGCCCATGGCGGCGGTCCGGCGGGCGATGAACATCAGCATGGATCACTCCGTCGCCGGGCGGGGCAGAGGGGGGCGCCCGCCATTCGGGTCCCCCCCGGCGAAGGGCCCGGGCGCGGGTGCGCCCGGGTCCGGGATCAGGCCTCGATCCACCACTTGTAGTGGTGATGCTCAAAGGTCGGGTGCATGTCGGCGCCACGCACCTTGTCGGTCATGTGGCGATAGAGCGACCGCCAGTAGGGCTGGATCAGCACGCCTTCGTCCTGCATGATCTTTTCCAGCTTGGCCATCACGTCCCGCCGCTTGCCGGCATCGGAGATGGCCATCGCCTCGGACAGCAGCGCGTCGAACTCGGCATTCGCGAAGGCGCTTTCGTTCCAGGCCACGCCCGACCGGTAGGCCACGGCCAGGACCTGGACGCCCAGCGGGCGCATGTTCCAGGTGGTCGCCGAGAAGGGATATTTCGTCCAGTCGTTCCAGAACGTGGACCCCGGCAGGATCGTCCGCTTGATCTTGATGCCCGCGTCACGCATCTGCGCGGCGATGGCGTCGCAGGTCGCGGCCTCCCAGTCGTTGTCGACCGAGATCAGCTCGAATTCGAAATCGCCGAAGCCCGCCTCGGCGATCTTGGCCTTGCCGGCGGCGGGGTCGACCGTCAGCGGCGGCAGCTGGGCATATTCGGGGTGGATCGGGCAGACGTGGTGGTTTTCGGCCACGGTGCCAAGGCCCGCATAGCCCAGTTCCAGCACCAGCGCATTGTCGACCGCCATCTGGATGCCGCGGCGCACGCGGACGTCCTTGTATTCCTCGGCCAGCTGGTTGAAGCGCACGGCCAGGGTGGCGGCGGTGACGGCCTCGCTCTTCTGCCAGCCCAGGCTGTCGAAGATCGCGACGAAATCGCCGGTGGTCTGATAGGTCATGTCGATTTCGCCCGCGTCGGCGGCGGCGACATGGCCGGCGGGATCGGTGCCCAGGTCGATGTATTCGATCCGGTCCAGATAGGGGCCGCCATAGACCGCGGTGCCCCACCAGGGCGCATCGCGGCGCACCAGCACCTGGCGCACGCCCACCTCGACGGTTTCGGGCATGTAGGGGCCGGTCCCGATCGGGTTCACCGACGGATCGCCGTTGTCATAGCTGGAATGCACCACCGCGGCCGGATAGTCGGCGACCGAGGGGATCAGCGCGATGTCGGGCGACGACAGCTTGAGCCGGACGGTCAGGTCATCGACCACCTCGATCGCGCCCGCGCGCAGCTTCTTGGTCGCCTCGTCCTGCAGCGCGACCAGGCGGCCGGCCATCGAGTTGCCCTCGACCGTGCCATCGGCCCAGCGGTCGAAGTTGTGCGCCACATCGGCGGCGGTAAAGGCATCGCCGTTCGACCAGGTGATGCCGGGGCGCACCTTCAGGACGTATTCCGTCGCGTCGTCGTTGGCCGTCCAGCTGTCCAGCAGCATCCCGCGGAAGGTGCCGTCGGCGTTGTATTCGACCAGATATTCCAGCCAGCCGCGGGTGAAGTTCGAGATTTCCGACCAGTCGGCGGTGCGCGGATCCTTCAGCCCGCGGGTATCCATCTGCACCCGCAGCGTGCCGCCGGCGGTGGGGGTGGCCTGGGCGCGGGCGGGCGCCTGCAGGCCCAGCAGGCCATAGGCCGCCTCGGCCGACACGCCCAGCGCGGTGGACCGGGCCAGGAATTCGCGCCGGCTCATGGTGCCGGCCGCAACCTCGGAAGAATAGAGCGAGGCCGCGGGGTGAATCCGCGCGGCGGTCGGGGTGGGCTTCGTCATCTGCGTCTCCCTGTCAGATCTGTTCTGGCCGTGCGCCGCGCAACCACCGGAGGCACGTCTGCGGGGCCGTCTGAAACCCCGACATGACGGCACTCGGCACGGGAATGTCTCGGGCGTCAACGTTCGCATCCGTCAATTGAGGGTTCGTTTGCGACATGCGCATAACAAAACCGACATGGGCCGCGGGGTCAACCCCGGGCAGGTCACGGCTCAGGCGCCGCGGCGAAAGGCGGTGGGCGTCTTGCCCGTCTGATGCTGGAAGGCGCGGGTGAAATAGGAGGCCGAGGTAAAGCCAAGATCGCCCGCGATCTGCTTGACCGGCAGGTCGGTCTCGCTCAGCAGGCGGCGCGCCTCGAACAGGACGCGGTCGTGCAGCAGGTCGCTGGCCGACCGGCCACAGGTCTGCCGACAGCAGCGCGACAGATGCGTGGGTGTCACCCCCAGCGCGCGGGCATAGTCGGCCACGCCCGCCCCCGACCGGAATTCGCGTTCCAGCAGGCCGGAAAAGCGCGCGACCAGCCGGCGCCCCGCATCGGGGCGGGCGGTTTCGGGCGCGGCGCGGGCGACCTGGCGTTCCAGCCAGACGCCCATCAGCCCCAGGTGATGGCGCGCGGCGCGGTCGTGGCCGGGGGCGGTGCTGTCCAGTTCGCGCCCCACGGCCTCGATCAGCAGGTTCAGCTCGACCTGGGCCTGATTCTCGCGGATGCGCATGTGCAGCGGTTCGGCCGGCAGCACGGCGCCGCTGTCGCGGCCGAAGAACACCGCGGTGCCAAAGACCTGCGGCCCCACCTCGAACCCGTGCATCACGCCTGCGGGGATGAAGACCACGTTGTGCTGGGTATAGCCGCGCGTCAGCCCCGCCACGGTGATGCGGCCCTGGCCGCGGGTGAACCACAGCAGCAGCGGTTCGGACAGCGACCGCATCGCCTCGACCCGCCAGCGCCCGCCCGCGGCCAGCCGGGGAATGGCGACAAGGCGCGCCGGAGCGACGGGGCGGGGCAGGTCTTGCATCCGGATCCTCGACGGGGTGGCGGGCCCAAACGATAACCGCCCCTCGGCCGCCGGGGAAAGCGGAAAATGCAGCCGGGCGGGCAGGGCGAGGGTCAGGGCCGGGCGATCCGCGGCCAGTCGCCCATGCGGGCGCGGAACCAGGTGCGCTGACGCTTGGCATACTGGCGCGTGGCGGCCTGGGCGCGGGCGATCGCCTGATCCAGCGGCAGCTGGCCGCGCAGATGGGCCACCAGCTCGGCCGCCCCGATCGCCCGGGCCGAGGGATGGGTGGGCGTCCAGCCGGGCAGGTTGGCGCGCACCTCGTCCAGCGCGCCCTGGTCCATCATGGCCAGGAAGCGGCGGTCGATCCGGTCGGCCAGCCAGTCGCGGTCGCAGTCGAACAGCAGCGGCTGCAGCTGCGCCCGCGCCAGCAGCGGCGGCCCGGTGCGCGCCTGCCAGTCGGCCAGGCCCCGGCCGGTGGTGCGCCGCACCTCCCACGCGCGCTGGACGCGGGCGGGATTGGCGCGGTCGATGCGCGCCAGCGTCGCCGCATCCACCCCCGCGATCAGCGCCTCCAGCCCGCCGTCGCGCAGGATCGCATCGGCCTCGGCCCGCACTTCGGGCGGTGTTGGGGGGATGTCGGCCAGCCCCTCGGTCAGCGCCGACAGGTAAAGCCCCGTGCCCCCCACCAGGATCAGCCGCTGCCCGCCGCCGATCAGCCCCGCCACCGCGCGCAGCCAGTGGCCCACCGACCAGTCGGCATCGCAGGGCACATGGCCATAGAGCGCATGGGGCAGCGCGGCCTCGTCCGCCACCGTGGGGCGCGCGGTCAGGATGTGCCAGCAGCCATAGACCTGCAGCGCATCGGCATTGACGATCACGCCGCCCTGGGTGGCCGCGATCTCGGCCGCCAGGGCCGACTTGCCGCTGGCGGTGGGCCCCGCGATCAGCACGGGACGTTCCGCCGAAAGCCCCCGCATGTCGCCCCCCGAACTGGCCCGCATCCGCGGGCGGTTGATCCGCCCCCGGTTTTCCGACATGGTCCGCCGCGGTCAAGAGCCGACAGAACAAAGGCAGCGCGATGAACAGCCCCGACGTGAAACCCACCTACAGCCGCGTGATGCTGAAGATCTCGGGCGAGGCGCTGATGGGCCCGCAGGGCTATGGCCTGCACCCGCCCACCGTGCAGCGCATCGCCGAAGAGGTGAAGTCGGTGCGCGACCTGGGCGTGGAAATCTGCATGGTGATCGGCGGGGGCAACATCTTCCGCGGCCTGCAGGGGTCGGCCCAGGGGATGGAACGCACCACGGCCGACTACATGGGGATGCTGGCCACGGTGATGAACGCGCTGGCCATGCAGTCGGCGCTGGAATCTATGGGCGTCTTTACCCGCGTGACCAGCGCGATCCCGATGGATCAGGTGTGCGAACCCTATATCCGCCGCCGCGCCGTGCGCCACCTGGAAAAGAAGCGCGTCTGCATCTTTGCCGCGGGCACCGGCAACCCCTATTTCACCACCGATACCGCCGCCACCCTGCGCGCCAGCGAGATGGGCTGCGAGGCGATCTTCAAGGGCACCAAGGTCGATGGCGTCTATGACAGGGACCCCAAGAAACACCCCGACGCCCGCCGCTTTGACCGCGTGACCTTCGACGAATGCCTGGCGCGGCACCTGGGCGTGATGGATGCGACCGCACTGGCGCTGGCGCGCGACAACAACCTGCCGATCATCGTCTTCAGCCTGGACGAACCGGGCGGGTTCCGCACCATCCTGCGCGGCGAAGGCACCTATACCCGGGTGCAGGGCTGATCTATACCGCACCGCCAGCGCCGTGATAGAAGGCCGGGGTAGGCGGGGGCCTGTGCGCCCCGGCACCCCCGCGACCGACCGACTGCAAGGAGACCACCCGATGAGCGACGCCCCCGAAATCGACCTTGATGCGCTGCAGCGGCGGATGGATGGCGCGATGGCCGCGCTGCGCACCGAATTTGCCAGCCTGCGCACCGGGCGCGCCTCGGCGAGTATCCTCGACCCGATCCACGTCGATGCCTATGGCCAGATGACCCCGGTGAACCAGCTGGGCACGATCAACGTGCCCGAGCCGCGCATGGTGGTCATCAACGTCTGGGACAAGGGCATGATCTCCAAGGTGGAAAAGGCCATCCGCGAATCCGGTCTGGGGATCAACCCGGTCACCGACGGCCCGCTGATCCGCCTGCCGATCCCGGAACTGAACGAACAGCGCCGGCGCGAGCTGACCAAGGTCGCGGCGCAATATGCCGAACAGGCCCGCGTGGCGATCCGCAACGTCCGCCGCGACGGCATGGACCAGATCAAGAAGGCCAAGACCGCCGGCCTGTCCGAGGACGACCAGAGGATGTATGCCGACGAGGTGCAGGAGCTGACCGACAAGGCCATTGTCGCCGTCGACAAGGCGCTTGAGGCCAAGCAGGCCGAGATCATGCAGGTCTGACCGGACCCAGTCGCCGCGCGCCCGCAGAGGGGGAGATCTTGGCCGCAGCCGACCGCCGCGACAGCCCGCCCGACCGCCGGGCCGCGCATGTCGCCATCATCATGGACGGCAACGGCCGCTGGGCCACCAACCGCGGCTGGCCGCGGCTGGTGGGCCATCGCAAGGGTGCCGAACGGGTCAAGGAAATCGTCCGCGCCGCCCCCGACCTGGGGATCGACTGGCTGACGATCTACGCCTTTTCGACCGAAAACTGGAAGCGCTCGACCGAAGAGGTGCTGGGGCTGATGGCGATCTTCGCCCGCTACATCGAGCGCGAGGCCGATCGTCTGGCGGCCGAGGGTGTGCGGATGCGCTTCATCGGCGACCGGTCGCGGCTGGATGCGCGGCTGCAGGGGCTGATGGCGGGGATCGAGACGCGCACCGCCGGCCTGACCCGGCTGAACCTGACCGTGGCGATCAACTACGGCGGCCGGAACGAGATCCTGCGCGCCGCCCGCCGCCTGGCCGCCGCTGCCACCGCCGGACAGATCGTGCCCGAGGCGATCACCGAGGAGGCGCTGTCGCAGGCGCTGGACACCCATGACCTGCCCGACCCGGACCTGGTCATCCGCACCTCGGGCGAGACGCGGGTGTCGAACTACCTGCTATGGCAGGCGGCCTATGCCGAATACGAATTCACCCCCACGCTGTGGCCCGACTTCACGCCCGGCGAACTGGCCGACATCCTGGGCCGCTATGCCCGGCGCGAGCGCCGCTTTGGCGCGGCACCGGGCTGAGCGGCGGATCGGGCAGGGGGCGGCGATGGCGGGATCGGGCGGGCGCTGGACGGATCTGCGGGCGCGGATGGCCTCGGC
>JACXUX010000438.1 GCA_014763725.1 Rhodobacterales bacterium | reverse complement strand
GATCCCCACCGCGCCCCCCGGCCCGGCCAGCGCCGCCGCCCGGTCGGCCGACAGCGCCACCATGTCCAGAAAGGGCAGGTCCACCGCCGCGCGGATCGCGGGGGCATAGTGATGCGCGGTGTTGCAGGGCATGGCCAGCGCCTGCGCCCCGGCCGCCGTCAGCCGCCGCGCCATGGCCACCAGAGCGGGGGCGGGGCTTTCGCCCGTCCCGTCGATCAGGTGGCGGATGCGCGAGGGCACCTGCGGGTTCTGGTCGACCAGCAGCGGCACATGATCGGCATCGTCGCGGGCAGGAACCGCGGCGATCACCTTCTGCATCAGAAGGACGGTCGCCTCGGGGCCCATGCCCCCCAGAATGCCCACACAGCGCAGGGCCATTGCCCCCCTCCCCTCCCCTTCGCCATGCCGCGGTCAGGCGGCCTGCGCCCCCAGCGCCGAATCATAGCCGAACAGCGCCGCCGATCCGCCGGTATGCAGGAAGACGACGCGCTGCCCCTTGCGGAAGACGCCGCGGCGGCACAGGTCGATCAGGCCCGCCGCCGCCTTGCCGGAATAGACCGGGTCCAGCAGGAGGCCTTCCAGCTGGGCGAACATGCGGATCGCGTCCAGCGTGTCAGCGCGCGGGATGCCATAGCCCGCCCCGACATAGGAACAGTCGGCCACCACATCGGCGGCGGTCACCACGCCGGGGCAGCCCAGCCTGTCCGCCGTCCGCTGCGCCAGGGCCAGCACGCTGGCCTCTTGCCGCTCCTTGGGTGCACGCACGCCGATGCCCAGCAGCGGAATGCCCGCGTTCATCGCGCAGAGCCCGGTGATCAGCCCCGCCTGGGTGCCCGCACTGCCCGTGGCGGTCACGATATGGTCGATCGCCAGCCCGCGGTCGTTCGCCTGGCCCAGCAGCTCAAGGGCGCAGTTCACATAGCCCAGCGCGCCGGTGGGGTTCGACCCGCCACCGGGGATGACATAGACGCGCCGCCCCTGCGCGCGCAGGCGGTCGGCCACGGCCTCCATCTCGGCCTGCATGTCGGCGCCGCCGGGGCGCTTTTCGGTCGTGGCGCCGTGCAGATGGTCCAGCAGCACGTTGCCGTTGGCCTTGTAGTTGGGGTCGTTGGAACCCGTCCGGTCCTCAAGCAGCAAATGGCAAGCCAGGCCCAGCCGGGCGGCAAAGGCGGCGGTCTGGCGGGCGTGGTTCGACTGGGTGGCGCCCTGGGTGATCACCATGTCGGCGCCCTGGGCCAGCGCCTCGGCCATCAGGAATTCCAGCTTGCGCGTCTTGTTGCCACCGGTTGACAGGCCGGTGCAGTCGTCGCGCTTGATCCAGATCTCGGGCCCGCCCAGTTCGGCGCTCAGCCGGTCCAGCCGTTCCAGCGGTGTCGGCAGATGCGCAGCGAACACGCGCGGAAATCGGGCCAGATGCATGGGAACCCCCTTGGAACTTGGTGCCGCGACAGTTGCGCGGGACATTTCCGAATGCAAACGCGAAATGGTTGACCTTGAATAACGCATTCAGGCTGATGTGACAGGCTGATACTGGCGACGCAGATGGTGGGCCGCATTCAGAATGGTGGCGACAAACCAGGCAA
>JACXUX010000437.1 GCA_014763725.1 Rhodobacterales bacterium | reverse complement strand
CCCATCAGCCCCCAGGGCCGCCCGCCCGGCCCCCCGGGCGGCAGCGCGGCCAGTGCGGTGTCGCGGCTGGTGATGATCTCCTCGGGCGCAAAGTCGAAGCCCATGCCGGCCAGCCGGGCCTGCGCCCGGGCGCGGGGGTAGCTTGCGCCGTTGGTCACCACACGCACCGCCACGCCCGCGGCCCGCAGCGCGGCCACGCCCGCGGCGGCGCCGGGGATCGACGCCTCACCCCGGTTCAGCACGCCATAGGCATCCAGCAGCACCGCGTCATGCCCCGCGGCCAGATCGGCCAGACCCGACAGGCGGCGCGGCGGGACGGGGGCAAAGTCCGCCCGCGGCAGGTGGGGGCGAATCGCCTGGTATCGGGCCAGCGCCCGTGCGGCATCCTGCGACATCTGTGCCCCCCTTTCCTGCGTCTGACCGTCAGCCATGCAAGGCGCGCATGATCCGGCCAGCGCCCCGGACATAGCAGTTGCACCCGGCGCGCAAAACCCCGCCGCACGGGGTTGCGCGGGGTTGCGGGCGGGCCACGCAGGGCCTAGATCGCGCCCGCCGCGCCCTGCGGCACCTTGTCCCGGCCGCAATTCGCACGAAGGCTGCCCGGACAGGCAAGCGCCATGACCCGGAGCAGACAATGGCCACCATCGGCAAGACCCCCGACCAGCCCCAGCAGGGCCAGACCGTGCCCCAGCCGGGCCAGCAGCCGGGCCAGCAGCAGGGCCAGCAGCAGGGGCAGTCCACCCCGCAGCCGCGGCCCGGCCAGCCGGTGTTCCGCGACTGGGCCGCGATCTGAGCCAAGGGGGGCCGATGCGGCCTATCTGGCGCTGCTGGCCGCGGGTGAGCGGCCGCATTCATCGCCTATCACGCGATGATGATGGGGCTGCAGGGCCGGCCCTGGAACGACTGTCAGGGCCCCGAAAAGGCCGCGCTGCGCACCCGGTTCGATGCGATCCGCCCGGGCGGCGGCGGTGTCGGACGACCTGCCCTTTGACGCGGAGCTGCGCGCCCTGGGCGTGCTGCCGCCACAGGGCGCGACACGGGCCCCGAAATGAAGAAACCCCGCGGCCGTGCCGCGGGATCCCCTGTCGCGCAGGCCAGACCGGTCAGCCGACCAGTTCGAGGCCCGAGAAGAAATAGGCGATCTCGACCGCGGCGGTTTCGGCCGCATCCGACCCGTGGACCGAGTTTTCGCCGACCGACAGGGCGAATTCCTTGCGGATCGTGCCCTCGGCGGCATTGGCGGGGTTGGTGGCGCCCATCACCTCACGGTTGCGGGCGATGGCGTTTTCGCCTTCCAGAACCTGGACCACGACGGGTTCCGAGGCCATGAATTCCGTCAGCTCGCCGAAGAAGGGGCGGTCCTTGTGGACTTCGTAGAACTTCTGCGCCTGGGCCAGGGTCATGTGGATGCGCTTCTGCGCGACGATGCGCAGGCCCGCTTCCTCGAACTTGGCATTGATCTTGCCGGTCAGGTTGCGGCGCGTCGCATCGGGCTTGATGATCGACAGGGTGCGTTCGATGGCCATGAGTGCCTCTTGCTTGCAGGAATTGGGGGACGGGCGGGCCTGCCCCCGGGGTGCGCCGCGGCCTTAGCA
>JACXUX010000109.1 GCA_014763725.1 Rhodobacterales bacterium | reverse complement strand
GGGGGGCGGGGCTCATTCCTCGGCCGGCAGCCTGCGGCCGAACAGCGGCGACAGCACGACCAGGGCCGACACCGCCAGCAGCACCGCCGTGATCGGATGCGACACGACGCCCAGGAAGCTGTCGTTTTCCGTGATCATGGCGCGGCGCAGGCTGGCCTCCAGCATCTCGCCCAGCACCAGGGCCAGGACGATGGGGGCCGGATGCAGGCCGGCCTTGCGGATCACATAGCCCAGGACGCCGAAGATCACCGTCACGATCATCTCGAACGTGTCGTTGGCGGCGGCATAGGCGCCCAGCATGCAGATCGCGCTGACCGCAACCGCGATGGCAGGGCGCGGAATGCGCGTGACCGCCACCCACAGGGGCGCGCTGAACAGCCCGATCAGCACCATCACCGGAATGCCCAGGAACATCGAGACGAAGATGGCATAGGGCACTTCGGGGTTGTTGGCGAACAGCATCGGCCCCGGTTGCAGCCCCTGGATCGTCAGCCCGCCGATCAGGATCGCCGCGCTGGCCGACCCCGGCACCCCCAGCGCCAGCAAGGGCGCGATCGCCCCCGAGATCGAGGCATTGTTCGCCGATTCCGAGGCGACCAGCCCCTCTTCGCTGCCCTGTTCGAAGTCGTCGGGCCGGCGCGAGGCCTTGCGCGCCACGCCATAGCTGACCAGCGAGGCGATCGAGGCCCCCGCCCCCGGGATCACCCCGATGACATAGCCGATCAGCGTCGACCGCAGGATGTTCCATCGGTGCGGCAGGATCAGGCCGAGGGACTGCCGGCCCAGGCGGATGCGGCGGATCTCGGGGCGCGGCTCATGCGCGGTCTCGATCATCAGGAACACCTCGGACAGCGCGAACAGCCCGATCAGCGCCGGCAGGAAGGGGATCCCGTCGATCAGCAGGAAATTGAACACATAGCGTTCCGACCCGCGGATCGGATCGACGCCGATGGTGACGATGGCCAGGCCGAACAGCAGCGCGATCAGCGCCTTGAGCGTGGTGCTGGAGGCCGGCACCCCCACCAGCGACAGGCCCACCACCGCCAGCCCGAAATATTCCGACGGGCCGAAGGCCAGCGCCGCATTGGCCATCATCTGGGCCGAGGCCACCAGCAGCCCCGCGCTGAGGAAGGCCCCGATCCCCGAGGCCAGGATCGACAGCGTCAGCGCGCGCCCGGCCTCGCCCTTGCGGCTCATGGCAAAGCCGTCGAAGGCGCTGACCGCGGCCGAGGGCTGGCCCGGCGCGTTGATCAGGATGGCCGGGATCACCCCGCCATAGTCGGACGCCATGTAGATCGCCACCAGCATCACGATGGCCTGGATCGGATCCAGCCCGAAGGTGAAGGGGATCAGCAGCGCCATCCCGATCGAGGAGGTCAGCCCCGGCATCGCCCCCACGAAATAGCCGATCAGGATGCCCAGCATCAGGCCCGCGGCCTGCAACAGATGGTCAAGCATGGGGCGCCCTCATGGCAGGGGGGTGCCAAGCGTCATCTCGAAGACGACCTTGGCCAGGAACAGCACGATCAGCGTGGTGATGCCGATGGCGACCGGGCTGCGCAGTCCGGCCACCAGGGAAAGGACCGGCACCCAGACGATGGTGACGGCATAGTAGCCCAGCGCCTCGATCGCATGGGGAAAGGCCGCCAGCAGAAGCGCCGCCGTCACCACTGCCAGCGGCCGTTCGATCATCGTCTGCCCGGCCGCGGACCGGCCGCGCAGACTGACGATCACCTGCAGCAGCGAACAGGCCATCAGCCCGCCGCCCATCAGCATCGGAAAGGTTCCCGGATCGAAGGCCGCGCGCGATTTCGGCATGTCCAGCGCGCCGATCACGAACCACAGGCCCGTGGCCGCCAGCGCCACGAACACCACGGCCTCGAACCAGGCGGTGGGCAGTTTCAGCACCACAAGGCGGCCGTGCCGGTCCTCGGCGCCGCGGTCGGTCCGGGTTTCCAAGTCGATCCCTCCGATGCGCGCGCGTCAGTTGCCGGCGGCCAGACGCTCGGCCCAGAGCTTGGCCGTGGCCTCTTGCGCCAGGACAAAGTCGGTGAAGGCCGCAGGCCCCATGAAGCCGGGCACCAGATCGGATTCCGCGATGTATTTCGCGATTTCCGGCGATTTCAGCGCCTGGTCCACCGCCGCGCACAGATTTTCCTGGGTTTCGACCGGGGTGTCCGCGGGCACGATCACGCCGCGGAACTGCTGCCAGCGCGTGTCGACGGGAAAGCCCGCCTCGGCAAAGGTCGGCGCATCGGGCAGCAGCTCGGACCGCGCATCCGACATCAGGCCGATGACCTTCAGCGTCCCGGCCGCCACATGCTGCTTGACCAGGCCGATATAGCCGATGACCACGTCGTTATGCCCGCCCAGCGTGGCCACGACCGCATCGCCCACGCTGTTGTAGGGCACCCAGTTGATGTCGCCGTCGCCCAGCCCCGCGGAGTCCGAAAACATCATCCAGGCGACATGCCCGCCCGACGCCCCGCCAAAGCCGGAAATCGACAGGCTGCCCGGCTGCGCCTTGGCCTTGGCCACCATGTCCTGCAGGCTGTCGATGCCGCTGTCGGTGCGCACGGCCAGCAGATAGGGGTCCAGCACCAGGCTGCAGGCCATCACGTCGGTCGCCCCGCCGGGTTCGACGTGCAGCACATAGCGGATGTCCCCGGCCGGAAAGTCCTGCGCCGGCGCGGCCTGCAGACCGGCCAGCGTCATGCATGCGGCTGCCGCCGCAATCGTCCAGTTCTTCATTGTCCACCTCCCGTTGGCGCATCCGATTTGACGCTTGCAAAGCACCGGAGCACATGGCAGACACCAGAAAGACGTAGTCGCTATAGCAACTACTAATTTGCACAAAGGGTCACGGCACGGAACCGCTGCCGGCAAATCCCTGGCACACAACAGAATGTTCGGCCAAAGCGGGAGGCAACCTTGCCCGAACTTGTCAGCGTGACACTCAGGCGGCTGGCGCTTCCGCTGGTCCGGCCCTATCGCCTGTCCTATCGCGTGTTCGAGGTCTGCGAACCCTTCCTGGTCGAGGTGCGGGACGATCAGGGCCGCACGGGCCTGGCCGATGCCCATATCTCGCCCGGCTCCAGCGCCGAGACGCGCGACGGCGGCTGGGCCTTCCTGGACCGGCACATCCGCGCCGCGCTGGGGCAGGATCCCCCCGCGGTCAAGGACGCGGTGCTGGCCGAATTCGCCGCCAGCAAGGTGGCCGCCACCGCCCTGGTGACCGCGATCGAGGACATGGAACGCGACCCCCTGCTGGACCTGCCCCAGGCGGTGCGGCTGCCGCTGCTGACCCCGGTCAACCAGACCGAAGAGGCCGCGATCCGCGCCGAGATCGAGGACTGGCTGGCCCAGGGCTTCCGCACCTTCAAGGTCAAGGTGGGCAAGGACGTGCAGGCCGACCTGCGCCGCGTGGGCTGGATCCAGTCGGCGGTGGCGGGGCGGGCGACGCTGCGGCTGGATGCCAACCGCGCCTTTGACCGCGACCAGGGCGTGCGCTTTGCCGCGGGGCTGGACCCGGCGGGGATCGAGCTGCTGGAACAGCCCTGCGATGCCGACGACCGGGACGCCAATGCCGCCGTCGCCGCCGCCTGCCCCGTGCCGCTGATGCTGGACGAACCGATCTGCACGCTGGACGACATCGCCCGCGCCGCCACCATCCCCAACGTCGGCTATTGCAAGCTGAAGCTGAAGCGCTTCGGCGGCCTGTCGCGGCTGGCCCAGGGGCTGCAGGCGGTGCAGGACGCGGGCATGCAGGCGGTTCTGGGCGACGGGCTGGGGTCCGAACTGCACAACTGGATGGAGGCCTGCCTGGCCAGCCGCTTCATCCGCAATGCCGGCGAATTCAACGGCTTCCTGAAGACGCGCGACCGGCTGTTTGCCAATCCGATGACCTTCGCCGATGGCGCGATCCATCTGCCGGCCGGCTACCGGCCCCAACCCGACCCGCAGCGCATCGACCGCGCGACAGCCGAGCGTCAGGACTACGCCCTGTAACGGAGACAGACATGGCACATGAGGCGATCCTTGCGGAACTTGACCGGCGGCGCGCCGCCGCCAGCGCCATGGGCGGCCAGAAGAAGCTGGACCAGCGCCGCCAGGCCGGCCAGCTGAACGCGGCCGAACGGCTGGCCGCCCTGGTGGACCCGGGCAGCTTCTTCGAAACCGGCCTGCTGGGCCAGTCCAGCTATTCCGCGGCCGAGGCCGCCCGCACCCCGCGCGACGGCAAGATCACCGGCTTTGCCCGCATCGACGGGCGCGACGTGGGCGTCGTGGTGAACGACTTCACGGTCAAGGGCGCCTCGACCGGGTCCACCAACTCGAAGAAGATGGGATACATCCGCAAGACCGCGACCGAACGCGGGATGCCCTTTGTCCATATCGGCGAATCGACCGGGGCGCGGCTGCCCGACGGCATGGGGTCCAAGGGGATGGGCGTCATGCTGGGCAACGACACCACCCAGTTCCGCCGCATGCGCGACACGCCCTGGGCCGCCGCGGCGCTGGATACCTCGTTCGGGTCGTCGGCCTGGCTGTGCTGCTGTTCCGACTTTGCCGTGATGCGCAAGGGGTCGATCATGTCGGTGTCCAGCCCGCGGCTGGTGTCGATGGCCATCGGCGAGAAGGTCGATCTGGAGGAGCTGGGCGGCTGGCGCATCCATGCCGAACAGACCGGCCTGATCGACCAGTTCGTCGACACCGACGAACAGGCGATGCAGGCGATCCGTCAGTTCCTGTCCTACATGCCCGGCCACAATGGCGAACTGCCCCCCGTGGCGGCAGTGACCGAAGGTTCGGGCGAGGATCAGGAACGCATCCCGGACATCATCCCGGAAAAGCGCACCCAGGTCTATCCGATGAAGAAGATCATGGAGGTGATCTTCGACAAGGGCAGCCTGTTCGAGTTCAAGGCCCGCTTCGGCCGGCCCGCGATCGCGGCCCTGGCGCGGCTGGACGGCCGCGTGGTGGGCGTGATCGCCAACAACCCCCAGTTCGGCGGCGGCGCGCTGTCGGCCGAGGCCTGCCGCAAGATCGTCGACTTCACCGTGATGTGCGACAGCTTCAACATCCCCATCGTCCGGCTGATGGACACGCCCGGCTTTGTCGTGGGCACCGATGCCGAATGCCGCGGCGCGACCGGCCACATCATGAACTTCATGAACGCCACCTGCCTGACCACCGTGCCGCAGGTGACGGTGATCTGCCGCAAGGCCTACGGCCGGGCCTATGTCGCCATGGGCGGGGGGGCGCACAACGACGCCATCGTCGCATGGCCGATGGCCGAGGTGTCCTTCATGGACCCGGTCTTTGCCACCAACATCGTGCACAACGTGTCGCCCGGGCAGGACGGCTTCGACGCAGCCCTGGCCGAGATCCAGAAGGATCTGGAAATCTGGGACATGGCCTCGATCTTCTCGGCCCACGACGTGATCAAGCCGCAGGAAACCCGCAGCTACCTGATCCGCATGCTGGACATCCAGACCCGCCGCCGCAGCGGCGGGATCGGCCAGCATCTGATGCGCACCTGGCCCACCAGCTACTGACAGGGGACCAAGATGGACGCACATTCCCCCACCCCGCGCGACCTGGTCCGCCAGCCCCGGCACCCCGCTGGACGAC
The DNA here is from genome assembly GCA_014763725.1 of Rhodobacterales bacterium. GTDB lineage: Bacteria > Pseudomonadota > Alphaproteobacteria > Rhodobacterales > Rhodobacteraceae > JACXUX01. The sequence continues at coordinate 2,834 of JACXUX010000109.1, read as the reverse complement.
TTCCGCCCGCTGTTCCAGCCGCAGACCGTGGCGGTCCTCGGCGCCTCGACCAGAGAGGTCGCCATCGCCAATACCTTCATCCGCCGGCTGAAGGACTTCGGCTATCCGGGGCGGATCTACCCGATCCATCCGCAGGCCAGCGAAATCGAGGGGCTGGTCGCCTATCCCTCGATCGCCGAGGCGCCCGAACCGGTGGACTACGCCTGTATCGCCATCGGCGCCCCCCGCATCCCCGGCACCATCGCCGCCGCCGCCGGCCGGCTGAAGATCGCGCAGGTCATCTCCTCCGGCTTTGGCGAGCTGGAGGAAGGCCGCGCCCTGCAGGACGATCTGGTGGCCGCGGCCCGCACGGCGGGCGTGCGCGTTCTGGGGCCGAACTGCCTGGGCACCTATTCGCCGCGCGGCGGGCTGACCTTTCCGGTCGGCGCGCCCACGGAAACCGGCACGATCGGCGTCATCTCGCAATCGGGGGGGTTGTCGACCGACATCATCAAGCGCGGCCAGTGGCGCGGCCTGCGCTTTTCGGGCCTGGTGACCATGGGCAACAGCGCCGATGTCAAGCCGCACGAACTGCTGGACTACTACTTCTGCGATCCGCAGACGCGCGCGGTGGGGCTGTATCTCGAGGATGCGGGCAACGGCCGCGCCTTCTTCCAGATGCTGCGCGACCATCCACAGCGCAAGCCCGTGGTGATCCTGAAGGGCGGGCGCAGCGCGCTGGGGCGGGCGGCGGCGGCGTCGCACACCGGGGCGCTGGCGGGCGACGACCGGGTCTGGGATGCGCTGGCCGCCCAGCTGCCCGTGGCGCTGGTGGATACGGTCGACGACTTCCTGGACAGCCTGATCGCGCTGCAAAGCCTGACGCCGCGGCCCGGCCGGCCCACGCAGGACGTGGTGCTGTTCGGCAATGGCGGGGGGTCCAGCGTGCTGGGCACCGACGCCTTTGCCCGCCACGGCCTGGCGGTGCGCCCGTTCCAGGGCCCGGCGCTGGCCGCGCTCGAGGCGATGGGCCTGCCCCCCGGCACCAGCGTGGCCAACCCGATCGACACGCCCGTGCGCACCCTGCAGGAACGCGACGGCTGGGTCGCGGGCGAGATCCTGGACCATGTGCTGGGCCTCGCCCGGCCCGATGCGGTGGCGATCCACCTGAACCTGGCCGCCTTTGTCGGGCGGGGCAGCGTCGATCCGGTGGGCAACCTGTTCCAGGTGGTCGAACAGGCGCTGGCCCGCTGGCCCGGGGTGGCGCATGTCGCGCTGGCGCTGCGGTCGGACGGATCGCCCGAACTGGACGACCGCCGCCGCGACTACCGCGAACGCGGCCGCGCCATCGGCCTGCCGATCTTTGACGAGATCGCGCCCATGGCCGCCGCCCTGGCCACCCTGGCTCGGATCGAACGGCGTCTGGCCCCGCAGGGCTAGGCGGCCGGGCCCGCGCCCGGTTCGGCAAAGCCCGTCTTGGCGCGGAAGCTGGCCGCCTGTTCCGGCGTGAAGCAGGCCAGGCGCAGGTCGCGCAGATACAGGCCGAAGGTGTCGTAGATCTGGTCGCCGAAGCGCAGGAAGATCTCGGCCATGTAGAAGTCGTGGCGCACCAGCGACTCGGCCATGTTCACGATCGGCTCGTTGCGGGTATGCACCGCCATCACCTCATCCAGGGTGGTGGCGGTCAGCATTTCGGCATGGTCGGCGGCGATGGTGAACAGGTTGTCGGTCTTGCCCATGCGCACGCCGTTGCCTTCGTGCAGATAGACGCGGCAGCGGTCGTTGAATTCGAAGGGCGACTTGTCGGTCCCGAACAGGACGATCAGCATCCCGACCCCGCGGGCGGCCGCGGCGCGCAGCACGTCCACATGGCGCAGCAGCACCTCGTCGCTGGCCTTGATCATCAGCATCTTCTGGCTGGCGTCGATCATGGCGGCGATCTTGTCGTGGACCTGCACGTCGCCCCGCAGCGGCCAGACGTTCTGGTCGCTGACGGGCTGGGTCACCTGGTCCAGGCGCTGGCGGACGCTGTCGCACAGCGCATCGGTCTGCCGGGCGATGGCGCCGAAGAATTCGGCCGGCGGGGCGGGGACAAAGCGCGTCGGCCCCTCGGACACCGGGATCACCGCGCCGCGCTGCGCCAGGCTTTCCAGCGCGTTGTAGGTGTTGGGCCGCGGCACGGCCGCGTTCTTGGACACCTCATAGGCGGTGGCGGGGCTGTCGCGCAGCAGCTGGACGTAGACGCGCGCCTCGTATTCGCTGAGCCCCAGCTGTTTCAGGTCGGCGATCAGGTCGCTGGGCAGACTGGTGACGGCGGCAAGCCTGGCGGTCACGGGCGAATCCTCCTGTGCGGTCGCCCCAAGGATACCCGCCCCCGACCGCCGCGCAAAGCGCGGGCCGGGCTGTGGGCGCCCCGGGGGCGCGCAGGCGCGAAAAACGTCCCGGCGCGGGCAGATTTTCGGGAATGCCGGGAATGAACTTGCCGCGGCAGCGTTGTGCAGCCACATCCCCCCTGCAACCCGTTGGCGGAGTCCGCGCGTCATGATCCCCCTGCTTCGCCCGATGGCGGCCTGGCTGTGCCTGATCCTGATCTTGGTGCCGGTGGGTCTGGCCGATCTGGTCGGCACGGACTGGGGCGCCGCGCTGGCGCAGGACGACGATGACGATGACGACGGCGATGACGACGACGGCCCGGCCGGGGGCGAGGGCGGCAGCGACGACGATGACGACGCGCCCGCCGCGGGCGGCGGCGACGATGACGACGACGAGGCCCCCGCCGGGCGGCCCGCCGCGGCCGGGGACGACGCGCCCCCCGTCGCGGCCGCCCCGCGGCGGCAGGCCGCGCCCCCGACGGC
>JACXUX010000108.1 GCA_014763725.1 Rhodobacterales bacterium | reverse complement strand
AGCAGGGCGTCGCCGCCCACCCTGCCAGGGACCGCCTCGATCACGGCCAGGGTGCGCAGCCCCTCGATCCCCGGGACCAGGGGCGGCTCGTGCCCCAGGATGGCGCGGGCGAACTGTGCGATCTGGCGCACCAGCGGGTCGCCGGCGGGGCGGGGGGGGCCACCTGCGCCGCGATGGGCGACCACCAGTCGCCGCCGCCGTCGTGCCGCCACAGCCGCAGCCGCGGCAGGTCGAGCGAGCCTTCGGTGCCGCCGATCAGGTAGCAGCTTTCGCCGGTGGGGGCATAGGCGGGGTTTTCGGCCGCGGTCAGTTCCCAGCTCCACGGCGCGGGGACGCCGTCGCTGACGCTGGCCGTGCCCGGCGCGCCGTTCGCGAAGCCCAGCAGCACGGTGCAGCTGTCCTCGACCGCATGGCCGCGCAGGCTGTTGGCGGTCATGGCCTGGACGGATGTCACCTCGCCCACCAGATGGCGGATCAGGTCGATGTCGTGGATCAGGTTCACCATGACCGGCCCCGCACCCGGCTGGCGCCGCCAGTGGTTGTCGAAATAGCCGTCGGGCTTTTCAGCCAGAACTGCGCATGCACCGTCAGCACCCGGCCAGTGGCGCTCTGCGCGATCATCGCCTGCGCTGCGTCGACCATCTGCCGCGCTTCGGCGACGGTCGTCGCGATCGGCTTTTCCACCCGCACGGGCAGCCGCGGGCGATGCAGGCCAGCGCGCCCGCGGCATGGGCGGCATTGGGCGTGGCCAGGATCACGCCATCGGCCGCCTTCGCGGGCAGCGCGTCCAGATCGGGCAGCAGCGGCACCCCCGCCGCCGCGGCCAGTGCCCGGGCGGCATCCGACGGCGCCGGGTCGATCAGCGCGGCCAGCCGCACCCCGCGGGTCTGGGCCATCGCCTGCGCATGGCGCAGCCCGATCAGCCCCGCCCCGGCGATGGCCAGCCTGACCGTCATGCCCGGGCCAGCAGCGTGGCCATCCGGCGGACGGCGGCCTGATAGCCCTCTGTCCCCAGGCCCGCGATCACGCCTTCGGCCCGCAGGCTGACATAGGAATGGTGGCGGAACGCCTCACGCTTGTGGACGTTCGAGATATGCACCTCGATCACCGGCCCCTCGAAGGCGTTCAGCGCATCGAGGATCGCCACCGAGGTATGCGTATAGGCGCCGGGGTTGATGACGATCCCCTGCGCCGCATGGCGCGCGGCGTGGATCTGGTCGAGGATGACGCCTTCGTGGTTGGACTGGAACAGATCGACCGTCAGGCCCAGCGTCGCGCCCAGTGCCACGCAGGCCGCGCGCACGTCGTCCAGCGTCTCGCGGCCATAAATCTCGGGCTGGCGGTGGCCCAGCAGGTTCAGGTTGGGGCCATTCAGGATATGGATGGTGGGCATCGGTCCGGTCCTTTCGGGCGTGCATCGGCGCAGGCTGGACCGACCCTGCCCCGGCGCGCGCAGCCATGCAAGCGGCTGTCGGTGCGGTTCCGGGATGGCGAAGAATCGTCGATGATTTCATTTGCAACTGTTTCGCATGAATAAATCGTTTCATGCAGCCAGACAAGGCGATGCTGGACAGGCCGCATAGATGCTGCCACCACGCCCCCCGGGTCCCCGGGGAGGGGGACAAGTCCAGCAAAACCGGGAGGATTCGATGACCGCCACCATTACCCGCCGCGCCCTGCTGGCTGCGACCGCCGCGCTGGGCCTGCTGTCCGCAGGCGCCGCCACCGCGCAGGACAAGGTTCCGCTGCGCATGTCCACCGTCGCCTAGGAGACCGATCAGCGCACCCGCGCGCTGGCCGAGGTCTTCGGCCCCGCCGTGGCCGGCTTTGCCAGCTATGAGCCGCACTATAACGGCACCCTGTTCAAGCAGGCGACCGAGCTTGAGGCGATCGCCCGCGGCAACCTGGAAATGGCCATCACCTCGGCCCAGGAACTGGCCAGCTTCTTCCCGGAATTCAGCGTGTTCACCGCAGGCTACCTGCACCGCGACGCGGCCCATCAGGTGGCGGTGTTCAACGACCCGCTGATGGACCCCTTCAAGCAGAAGGTCGAGGACGAGCTGGGCGTCAGGCTGCTGACGGTGATGTATCTGGGCCGCCGCCAGCTGAACCTGCGCACCGAGGGCGAGGTCAGAACCCCCGCCGACCTGGCCGGGATCAAGCTGCGCATGCCGCCCACCGATGCCTGGCAGTTCCCGGGCCGCGCACTGGGCGCGAACCCGGTCCCGGTCGCCTTTGGCGAGATCTATACCGCGCTGCGGACCGGTGCCATCGACGGCCAGGACAACCCGCTGCCCACCGTCAAGGATGCCAAGTTCTTTGAGGTGACCAGGCAGGTCGTGCTGACCAGCCATCTGGTCGACCTGAACTATCTGGCGATCTCGAAGAAGGTCTGGGATGCCATGACCCCCGACCAGCAGGCCGCCACCCAGGCCGCCGCCGATGCCGCGGCCGAAATCGCCCGCCAGCGCCAGCTGGGGCTTGAGGCCGAACTGGTCCAGTTCCTGAAGGATCAGGGGCTGAAGGTCTATGAACCCGACCTGGCCGCCTTCCGCGCCAAGGTGCAGGCGGACTATCTGGCGTCCGACTATGCCAAGGTCTGGCCCGAGGGCATCGTCGACAGGATCAACGCTGTCCAGTAACGGGGAACGCGCATGCACCGTCTGGTGACGGGGCTGCGGCACGGGGCCGAGGCGGTGGCGGCGGGCATGCTCGCCGCCCTGTTCGCCACCTTCCTGTTGCAGATCGTGGCCCGCTAAATCCTGAACACCTCGATCGGCTGGACGGTCGAGGTGTCGCTGACGCTGTGGCTGTGGGTCGTGTTCTGGGGGTCGGCCTTCTGCCTGCGGCCGTCGGACCATGTGCGGTTCGACATCCTGTATCTGTCGGTCCGCCGGCCGGTGCGGCGCGTCTTTTCCGCCCTCGCGGCGCTGGCGATCCTGATCGCGCTGGGGGTCAGCTGGCTGCCCACGCTGGATTACGTCGACTTCTACAGGATCAAGCGCAGTTCGATCCTGCGCATCCCGCTGAAACAGGTGTTCAGCGTCTACATGATCTTCATGACCGTGGTGATGATCCGCTATGCCCGCGTCCTGGTCGATGTCCTGCGTGGCCGGGATGAGGTCGAGGGGCCGATCACCAGCTATGACATCCTGGAGACCGAGACCGCACGATGAGCCTGGCCTTCGGTCTGTGTCTGCTGGTGCTGTTCCCGATGGCGGCGATCGGGGCGCCCATCGCCTTTGCCATGATCGTGTCGGCCACCGTCTATCTGGCAGTGTCGGGCCAGGATCTGGCGCTGGCCTCGGAACAGCTGATCCAGAGCGTCTATGACAGCTTTGTCCTGCTGGCGGTGCCGCTGTTCATCGTGGCGGCCAACATCATGAACGTGGGCGCGATCAGCGACCGCCTGCTGGAGTTCTGCAAGGCCATGGTCGGCCGGTTCCGCGGCGGCATGGCCCAGGTCGACATCCTGGTCAGCCTGATCTTTTCCGGCATGTCGGGGTCGGCCGTGGCCGATGCCGCCGGCGTGGGCAAGATTTCCATCGCCATGATGCTGAAGACGGGCCACTACACCCCGGGCTTTGCCGGGGCGGTGGTCGCGGCCTCGGCCACCATCGGGCCGATCATTCCGCCGTCGATTCCGATGGTGCTCTATGCGCTCGTCTCCGATGCCTCGATCGGCTATCTGTTCCTGGGCGGGGTGGTGCCGGGCCTGCTGATGACGGCGGTGCTGATGGCGATGACCACGATCATTGCCCACCGCCGCGACATCCCGGCCGAGGACGCCGTGCCCCTGCGCCAGCTGCCGCGGGTGACGCTGCAGGCGCTGCCCGCGCTGCTGATGCCGGTCACCCTGCTGGCGGGCATCTATGGCGGGGCGACCACCCCAACCGAGGCCGCGGCCTATGCGCTGGCGGTGGCGGCGATCCTGTATCGGTCGGTCAGCCTGCGGTCGCTGTATGGCGTGTTCCTCGACTCGGCGCGGTCGTCGGCCTCGGTCGGGCTGGTGATCGGGTCGGCGCTGATCTTCAACTACATCGTGGCGGCCGAGCAGGTGCCGGCGGCGCTGTCGGGGCTGCTGGACCGGTGGGACATGTCGCCGGTCACCTTCCTGATCTTTGCCAACCTGCTGTTCCTGGTGCTGGGCTGCGTGCTGGATGCCACCACGATCATCCTGGTGATCATTCCGCTGCTGCTGCCCACGGTGCGGGCGCTGGGCATCGACCCGGTGCATTTCGGCGTGGTGGCGGTGGTCAACTGCATGATCGGGCTGATCACGCCGCCCTACGGGATGCTGCTGTTCGTGATCAACGGCACCACGGGCATCCCGATCCGCGACATCGTGCGCGAGGGCGTGCCGTTCCTGATCGCGCTGCTGATCGCGCTGGTCTGCCTGACGGCCTTTCCGGGGCTGGTGCTGGGGCTGCCGCGCCTGCTGGGGTATGAGGGCTAGGGATGGCACGCAACGACCGCACCCTGCGGCTGGGGCTGATCGGGGGCAACATCACGGCGTCGCGGTCGCCCGCGCTGCATGTCGTCTGTGGCCTGTCGGTGTGGGGCGCAACGTCAGCTACGACCCGCTGATCCCGGCCGAGATGCGGCTGGGCTTCCCGGATCTGGTGGCGCATTGCCGGCAGGCGGGGTTCGACGGGGTCAACGTCACCTATCCGCACAAGGAACAGGCGCTGGCGCTGGTGCCCCCGGGCGATCCGGTGGTGGGCGCCATGGGCGCGGCCAATACCCTGCGGTTCGGCGCGCAGGGGGCGCAGGCCTTCAACACCGATTGCACGGGCTTTGTCGCGGCCCGGCGGGCGCGGTTCGGCACGGCGGCGCCCGGGCGGGTGCTGGTGATCGGCGCGGGCGGTTTGGGCCGGGCCGTGGCCTTTGGCCTGGCCGCGCTGGGGGCGGCGGGGATCGAGCTGTTCGACACCGACCTGGCCAAGGTGGTGGCGCTGGCGGGCGCGCTGCGCGGCCATGCGCCGGGTATCCCGGTCAGTGCCGCAGCACCCGACCGGCTGGCCGATCTGACGGGGCTGGACGGTGTGGTGAACGGCACGCCCCTGGGCATGGTGCGCCGCCCCGGCAGCCCGTTGCCCGCGGCCGTGACGGGCCGTCCCGCCTGGGCCTTTGACGCCGTCTACACGCCCGAGGACACTGCCTTTCGTGCCCAGGCCCTGGCGCTGGGGGCTGACTTCCTGTCGGGCTATGAACTCTACTTCCACCAGGGCGTGCAGGCGTTCGAGATCTTCGCAGGCCAGCGGGTCGACGACGTGGCTTGGGTCCGCGCCACGCTGAACCACCGCGGCCGGGGCTGATCCGCCCCGGCCCGGCTGCCGTCAGTCGCTTTCCGTGAACACCTCGGCCCGTTTGCGCCGCACCTGCGGTATCAGCACGATCACCAGCACCAGCGCCGCCAGGATCAGCAGCGTCAGGCTGATCGGCCGGGTGACAAAGGTCGTGGGATCGCCCCGGCCCAGGATCATCGCGCGGCGCAGGTTTTCCTCCAGCATCGGGCCCAGGACGAACCCCAGCAGCAGCGGCGCCGGTTCGCATTTCAGCTTCATCAGCACATAGCCCAGCAGGCCGAAGCCCGCGACGGCGAACAGGTCATAGACGTTCGAGTTCACCGAATAGACACCGATCGAGCAGAAGGCCATGATGATCGGGAACAGCACATGATAGGGCACCTTCAGCAGCCGCACCCACAGCCCGATCAGCGGCAGGTTCAGGATCACCAGCATCAGGTTGCCGATCCACATGCTGGCGATGATGCCCCAGAACAGCGCGGGCTGTTCGGTGGCGACGTTGGGCCCGGGCACGATGCCCTGGATGATCATCGCCCCCACCATCAGCGCCATCACCGGGTTGGCCGGGATCCCCAGCGTCAGCAGCGGGATGAAACTGGTCTGCGCGCCGGCGTTGTTGGCCGATTCCGGCCCCGCCACGCCCGCCACCGACCCCTGGCCGAATTCCTCGGGCCGGTCGGACAGACGCTTTTCCACCGTATAGCTGGCAAAGCTGGCCAGGATCGCGCCGCCGCCCGGCAGGATGCCCAGCGCCGCCCCCAGGCCGGTTCCGCGCAGCATCGGCGCCACCATGGCGCGCAGGTCCGTCCGGCTGGGCCACAGCGCGCCCAGTTTCGTCGACAGCACGGTGCGGTCCTGTTCACCTTCCAGGTTGCGCAGGATCTCGGCGATGCCGAAGACGCCCACGGCCAGCGCGACGAAGTTCAGCCCGTCGGCATAGTTCGCGATGCCGAAGGTGAACCGTGGCGTGCCGGTATAGATGTCGGTCCCCACCAGGCCCAGCAGCAGGCCCAGCGTCACCATGGCCAGCGCCTTGGGCACCGACCCGTGGGCCAGCGCGATCGACGACACCAGCCCCAGCACCATCAGCGAGGAATACTCGGCCGCGCCGAATTTCAGCGCGATGGTGGTCAGGGGCGGCGCGAACAGCGCGACAAAGACCGTGGCCACCGTGCCGGCAAAGAACGACCCCAGCGCGGCGATGGCCAGCGCCGTGCCCGCCTTGCCGCGCCGGGCCATCTGATAGCCGTCGATCGCCGTCACGGCCGAGCTGCTTTCGCCCGGCATGTTGATCAGGATGGCGGTCGTCGACCCGCCATATTGCGCGCCATAGTAGATGCCCGCCAGCATGATCAGCGACGACACCGGCTCCAGCTGAAAGGTGATGGGCAGCAGCATCGCGATGGTCGCCGTGGCGCCGATGCCGGGCAGCACGCCGATCAGCGTGCCCAGGATCACCCCCACCAGGCAGAAGAACAGGTTTTCCGGCGTTGCGGCGGTGGCAAAGCCCATGGCCAGGTTCGAAAACAGATCCATCATCGCCTCAGAACGAAAGCCAGGGGCCGAAACGGCGGAACGGCAGGCCCAGCCCGTAGCTGAAGACCATGGTCGAGAAGATCGTGACCACCACCGCCAGCGCCAGCGCCGCGGGCAGCTTCATCCGCAGCGAGGCCATGGCCGCGATCACCGTGGTGACGAACAGCGACGGCACGAAGCCCAGCCCCCGCACCGTCAGGCCGAAGAACACCGGCGCGGGCAGGATGAACAGCAGGCCGCGCCAGGCCAGGGCGCCCAGCTCCTCGCCCTCGGACTTCAGCGATCCGGCCAGGATCACCAGGCCCAGCACAGTCAGCACCACCGCCAGGATCAGCGGAAAGGCCCCGGGCCCCAGCCGGCGCGGGCTGCCCAGGTCCAGCCCCAGCGACATCCAGCCGAAGATCAGCCCCAGGACGATGAACAGAATGCCGGCCGCAGCATCGGTGCGGTCGAACGAGGTGGGTTTCATGGCAAGGCTCCGCCAGGCAAAGGGCATGGCCCCGGCGCCCGAGACAGGCACCGGGGCGCGGCGAGGTTTCCCGGATCAGTCGGCGTAGACGCCGGCCGCCTGGATCACCGGCCGCCACAGGGCGATCTCGGCTTCCAGCTTGGCCTTCAGCGCCGCGGGCGTCGCATCCTCGGCCGACGAGGGCGAGGTGCCCAGTTCGGCCATCTTGGCGGCGATGCCGGGGTCGGCCAGGGCCACCTTCAGCGCGGCCGACAGGCGGTCGACGGCCTCGGCCGGGGTGCCCTTGGGCGCATAGATGCCGTGCCAGACCGACACTTCGAACCCGGGCAGGCCAGCTTCGGACGCGGTGGGCATCTCGGGGAAGATGTCCAGGCGCGCGGGCGTGGTCACCGCATAGCCCTTGATCGTGCCGCCCTTGATCTGTTCGGTGGTGTTGGTGGTCTGGTCGCACATCAGGTCGACCTGGCCGCCCAGCAGGTCGGTCATCGCCGGGCCGGTGCCCTTGTAGGGCACGGTGACCAGCGGGGTCTCGATCGCCGACATGAACAGCATCCCGCACAGGTGCGAGGCCGCGCCGATGCCGGCATTGGCCATGGTCACCTTGTCGGCATTGGCCTTCACATAGGACACCAGGTCGGCAAAGGTTGCCGGTTCGAAATCCTTGCGCGCGACGATGGTCATCGGCACTTCGGTGACCAGGCCCACATATTCGAAGCCGTTCAGCGGGTCATAGGGCAGGCTGCGATACAGCGTGGCGCTGGTGGCCATGCCGATGTGGTGCAGCAGCACGGTGTAGCCATCGGGATCGGCCTTGGCTACCCGGTCGGCGCCCAGCGTGCCGCCGGCGCCGCCCACGTTTTCGACGATCACCTGCTGGCCCAGGTCGGCCGACATCTTGTCGGCGATCAGGCGGGCCACGGTGTCGGTCGGGCCGCCCGCGGAAAAGGGCACCACCATGGTGACGGTGCGTTCGGGATATTGCGCCAGCGCGGTGCCGGCCATCAGGATCGCGCCCAGCGACAGGGCGGCCAGCGTCTTGGTTCGTGCCATCAAATCCTCCCAGACTTGGCATCAGGGCCGCAGCCCCCCTCCGCAGGGGCGCGGTTGGCCACAGGAACGCGCGATTCGCGCCCGGGTCAAATCCCCTGTGTGCCGGGGC
>JACXUX010000107.1 GCA_014763725.1 Rhodobacterales bacterium | reverse complement strand
GGCAGGGGGGTGGACCGGTCGGGCCAGTCGACGGCGATCCTGTTCGAGCCGGGCAATGTGGTCGAGATGACCTTCGGCGCGGTCGATCCGTCGGTTTCGGGCATGGCAGTGCCGGGGCTGGGGGGCGCGGCATCGGGCGACATGGCGCGCAGCTTCACCCAGCTGGGGCTGGCGATGAAGATGCAGCTGAACGACCGGCTGTCGGCCGCGCTGATCTTCGACCAGCCCTTTGGCGCGGATACCGACTATCCGGCCGGAACCGGCTATTACGCGGCGGGCTCGACGGCGGAACTGACCTCGGCCTCGATCACGGCGCTGCTGAAATACACCACCGACCGCAACCTTAGCCTGTTCGGCGGCCTGCGCTGGCAGCGGCTGGGGGCTGCGGCCTTCATCCCCTTCATCACCCCGGTGCCGGGGGTGACGCCGCCCTATCAGGCCGACGGCGGGGCCGATGCGGGGCTGGGCTATGTGCTGGGGGTGGCCTGGGAACGCCCCGACATCGCCGCCCGCGTGGCGCTGACCTGGAATTCGCCGATCCGCCACGATCTGGAGACGACCGAGAGTTCCTTCCTGGGCGTCTCGACCTCGACCACGCCGGTCGATGCGCCGCAGTCGCTGAACCTGGAGCTGCAGACGGGCATCGCGCCCGGGACGCTGCTGTCTGCCTCGGCCCGCTGGGTGGACTGGTCCGACTTTGCGATCACCCCGCAGGACTATCTGGCGCTGACGGGCGAATCGATCGTGTCCTACCGCAGCGACACGGTCAGTTACACGCTGGGGCTGGGCCGGCGCTTCAGCGACCGCTGGTCGGGCGCGGTGACGCTGGGGTATGAGGCGCCGGTGGGCGGCCCGGCCTCGAACCTGGGGCCGACAGACGGCTATGCCTGGGCGGGGCTGGGCGCCACCTATACGGCCGGCGCCGCGCGGATCAGTGCGGGGCTGCGGCTGGTCGATGTGGGCGACACCAGGACCCGGCTGGGCGCCACGGTTCCGGCGGCGAATTTCAACGGCAACCGGGCGGTGGCCTTCGGGATGAAGCTGGCCTTCGCCTTCTGACCCCCGGGGGGGCGCGATTCCGCCCTTGGACCTTGCGCCCCCCATGCGCTAGACCCCAGCGCACCACAGCGGAGGCCCCGATGATCTATCCCGATGCCGCAGCCTGGCGTGCCGCCCCGCGCAAGCGGGTCCTGCTGTTCGGCATGTCGGGGCTGGGCAAGACCCATCTGGCGGCCATGCTGCGCGCCGCGGGCGGGTGGTTCCACTATTCGGTCGATTACCGCATCGGCACCCGCTACATGGGCGAGCTGATCGCCGACAACTTCAAGCGCGAGGCGATGAAGGTTCCGCTGCTGCGCGAACTGCTGATGACCGATTCGGTCTATATCGCGTCGAACATCACCTTCGACAATCTGGCGCCGCTGTCGACCTATCTGGGCAAGCCCGGCGATCCGGCACGCGGGGGGCTGGCCTTTGACGAATACCGCCGCCGCCAGGATCAGCACCGCGAGGCCGAGATCGCGTCCCTGCTGGACACGCCGCGCTTCATCGACCGGGCGCAGGATCTGTATGGCTATCCGCATTTCGTCTGCGATTCGGGCGGCTCGATCTGCGAGGTGGTGAACCCCGACGACCCGGCCGATCCGGTGCTGACGGCGCTGTCGCAGTGCATGCTGATGGTCTGGATCGAGGGGTCCGAGGCGCATACCGAGGAGCTGGTCCGCCGCTTCGACCGCGCGCCCAAGCCCATGTATTACCAGCCCGCCTTCCTGGCCGCGGCCTGGGCGGACTATCTGGCCCTGACCGGCCGGGACGAGGCGCAGGTCGACCCCGATGCCTTTGTCCGCTGGACCTATGCCCGCGCGCTGGCGCATCGCCAGCCGCTGTATGCCGGGATGGCGCGCTGGGGCATCACCGTCACCGCCGAGGAGGTGGCCGCCGTCCGCAGCGTGGCGGCCTTTGACGACCTGATCGCCCGCGCCCTGACCCGCACGCTTGATCCGGCGGCCGCGCGCGCCTAGATCGCCCCCCCCGAACCCCGGAGAGCCGCGATGCCCATCACCCTGCCCGAAACCCTGCCCGCCTATGACGTGCTGCGCAAGGAAGGCGTCATGGTGATGACCCCCGAACGCGCCGCGCGCCAGGACATCCGGCCGCTGCGCATCGGGCTGCTGAACCTGATGCCGAAGAAGATCCAGACCGAAAACCAGTTCGCCCGGCTGATCGGTGCCACGCCGCTGCAGATCGACCTGCAGCTGATCCGCATGACCGACCATCAGACCCGGAACACCGCGGCCGAGCACATGGAAACCTTCTACCGCCCCTTTGCCGAGGTGGCGGCCAGCGGCGAGCGGTTCGACGGGCTGATCATCACCGGCGCGCCGATCGAACATCTGCCCTATGAACAGGTCACCTACTGGGACGAGCTGACCCGCGTCTTCGACTGGACGCAGGGGCATGTCCATTCGACCTTTGGCGTCTGCTGGGGCGGCATGGCGATGGCCTACCATTTCCACGGCCTGCCCAAGCATCTGCTGGCGGCCAAGGCCTTCGGCTGCTTCCGCCACCGCAACCTGTGCCCGACCTCGCCCTATCTGCGCGGCTTTTCCGACGATTTCGTGATCCCCGTCAGCCGCTGGACCGAGGTGCGCCAGACCGAGATCGACGCCCGCCCCGGGCTGGTCACGCTGCTGGGGTCGGACGAGGTGGGCCCCTGCCTGGTCGAGGATGCGGGGCACCGGGCGCTGTATATCTTCAACCACTTCGAATACGACAGCGACACGCTGAAACAGGAATACGACCGCGACGTGGCCAATGGCACGCCGATCAACGTGCCGATGAACTACTATCCCGATGACGACCCCGCGAGGCCGCCGCTGAACCGCTGGCGAAGCCACGCCCACCTTCTATATGGCAACTGGATCAACGAGATTTATCAGACAACCCCCTACGATCTTGCCCAGATTGGCCGCTAGCCTGATCCTGTCCGCCGTCGTCCTGCTGGCCGGCTGTGCCGCCGTCGACCGCCGCGTGGCCGGCCGGGCGGATCAGGCGCTGCAGCTCTATCCCCCCACGGGCCAGCTGATCCGGGTGGGCGACCATCGCGTGCATGCCCATGTGGCGGGCCGGGGGCCGGATGTCGTGCTGATCCACGGCGCCAGCGGCAACACGCGCGACTTCACCTTTGCCCTGGTCGACCGGCTGCGCGACGACTTTCGCGTGATCGCCTTTGACCGGCCGGGCCTGGGCTGGTCCGACGATCTGGGGCCTGCGGGCGTCAGCCCGCTGGTGCAGGCCGATGTGCTGCGCGCGGCGGCGGCGGAACTGGGCGTGCGCGACCCGGTCGTGCTGGGCCACAGCTATGGCGCGGCGGTGGCCATGGCCTGGGCGCTGCGCGACCCGGCCGGCACGGGGGCGGTGGTCGCGCTGTCGGGCGCCACCATGCCCTGGCCCGGGGGGCTGGGGCCGCAGTATCCGATCCTGGCCAGCCGGCTGGGCGGGGCGACGGTGGTGCCGCTGATCTCGGCCTTTGCTTCGGCGGGGCTGGCCGACCGGGCGCTGGCCGCGATCTTTGCCCCCGATCCGGTGCCGCAGGGCTATGCCGACCATGTGGGCATCGACCTGACGCTGCGCCCCGGCACGCTGCGCGCCAATGCCCGGCAGGTGAACGGGCTGAAGCCGCATCTGCAGGCGATGGCGGAAAACTACCCCCGGCTGCAGGTGCCGGTGGAAATCGTCCATGGCACGGCCGATACCGTGGTGCCGCTGGCCATCCATGCCGAACCGCTGGCCCGCCTGCTGCCGCGGGCGCGGCTGACGGCGCTGGACGCTGCGGGGCACATGCCGCACCACACCCATGCCGAGGCCGTCGAACAGGCGATCCGCCGCGCCGCCGCCGCGGCCGGGCGGTGATCGCCCGCCCCTTGCACCCGGGCCCGCGCGCCCCGCATAGTCGCCCGATCAGCGAAGGCCCCTGCCATGACCCTGCCCTTTGACGGCGCGATCAGCCGCTTTCACGATGTCGAGGCCCCCGCGGCCCTGCGCGCGGCGCTCAAGGGCGCCGACCCCGAGGCGATGCTGGACCCCCGCTTCCCCTACCCGCGCGAGATGCGCAAGAAGGAGTATGAGGCCCAGATGGACCCGCTGCAGATCCAGCTGGTCCGGCTGCAGGCGGATCTCAAGGCCACGGGCAAGCGGCTGGTCGTGCTGTTCGAGGGACGCGACGCCGCGGGCAAGGGCGGCTGCATCAAACGGCTGCGCGAAAACCTGAACCCCCGCATCTGCAACGTGGTGGCACTGGCAAAGCCGTCCGACCGCGAGGCCGGGCAGTGGTATTTCCAGCGCTACATCGACTGGCTGCCCGCGGCGGGGGAAATGGCGATCTTCGACCGCAGCTGGTACAACCGCGCGGTGGTCGAACCCGTGTTCGGCTTCTGCACGCCGGATCAGGTCGATGCCTTCTATCGCCAGCTGCCCCGGTTCGAGGAGATGCTGGTCGACGAAGGCATCCGTCTGGTCAAGATCTGGCTGGACGTGGGCCGCGCCGAACAGCTGCGCCGGATGCTGGACCGCGAATCCGACCCGCTGAAGCAGTGGAAACTGTCGCCCATCGACGTCCAGGGCCTGGCGAAATGGGACGCCTATACCGGTGCGGTGGCCCGGATGCTGGCCGAAAGCCACCTGCCCCACGCGCCTTGGACGGTGATCCGGTCCGACGACAAGCTGCGCGCGCGGCTGGCGGTGATCCGGGCGGTGCTGCGCGCCCTGCCCTTTGCCGGCCGGGACGAGGCCGCGATCGGCCCGCAGGACGACCGGATCGCCGGGGGCCCCGAGCTTTGGTCGCGGGACGGCGGATGACCAAGCGCGGCTATCACCACGGCAACCTGCGCCAGGCGCTGGTCGAATCCGCGCTGCGGCTGATCGAGGAGAAGGGGCCGAACGGCTTTACCCTGTCCGAGGCGGCGAAAGAGGCCGAGGTGACGCCCGCCGCCGTCTATCGCCATTTCGCCGGCCGCGACGAGCTGATCGCCGAATGCGCCCGCCAGGGGTATGAGATCTTTGGCGCGCTGCTGGACTATGCCTTCGACGACGGGCGGCCCACGGCGCTGGCGGCTTTCGAATCGGTGGGCCGGGCCTATCTGGCCTTTGCCCGCCGCTATCCGGGCCACTACATCGCGATGTTCGAAAGCGGGGTTGCGGTGCAGGCCAGCCCCGAACTGGCTGCGGCCGCCGCCCGGTCCGGCGCGGTGCTGGAACGCGCCGCGGCGCGGCTGTGCGAACACCTGCCCGCCGACCGCCGCCCCCCCGCGGCGATGTTTTCGGCCCATATCTGGGCGATGAGCCACGGGGTCGTGGAACTCTTCGCCCGCGGCCGGCCGGGCGCGCGCTGCCCCTTTGCGCCCGAGGAGCTGCTGGAAACCGGCATCGGCATCTACCTGCGCGGCCTGGGCCTGCTGCCGCCCGACTGCTGACCTTGCGCCCCGTGCAGGGGCCCCCTATATTCGGCCTGTTCGCGGGCAACCGGGAACTATGGCGATAAACGCGCGCAGAATAGGCGGATCGGACCCGGGGGCGGTACCCGGCGGCTCCACCAGACACCCGATCGTTGCGGGGGAACGGGGCCGAAACAGGATCGACGGACGTTCAAAGGCGTTTGCTTTCGCTCGGTGAGCTACCACCGTCATCGGTGCAAAAGTACAGTTGCCAACGACAACCGTGCTCCGGTGGCTCTGGCTGCGTAAGCAGCTCGGGTAACCGAAAATCAAGTCCTTGGGCTTTGCCGTCCAGGGCGGGGTTCGCAGGTACCTGGCAACAGAAACCTGCACCTTCCCCCCATACGCCCCTGTTCGCCCCGGGATTGCGCCCTTCCATTGCAGGGCAAATCCCCTATGCTGGCGCAGCAGACAGCAGGATGGCACCATGGCCCGGACGATCGACTACGGCAACCTGATGCACCGCGCGATGCGCGGGCTGATCCAGTCGGTGCTGACCGACGTGGCCGAAAACGGGCTGCCCGGGGCGCACCACTTCTTCATCACCTTTGACACCACGCATCCCGATGTCGTCATCGCCGACTGGCTGCGCAGCCGCTATCCGCAGGAAATGACGGTGGTGCTGCAGCACTGGTTCGACAATCTGACGGTCAATGACGACGGCTTTTCGGTCACGCTGAACTTCGGCAACCAGCCCGAACCGCTGCTGATCCCGTTCGACGCGGTGCGCACCTTCGTCGACCCGTCGGTCGAATTCGGCCTGCGGTTCGAAACCCATGCCGAGGAGAACGAGGACGAGGACGACGGCGATGACGACGGCCCCGAACCCCCGGCGCCGGCCCATCAGGCCGAGGTCGTCAGCCTGGACAAGTTCCGCAAATAGCCCGCTCACGCGATCGTAGGCGGCCGAGACTGGTCAGCGGGCCGGTCGTCGCACAGCTGTTACGGGCGGGGGCTAGCAGCGTCCCCACTGCAACAGGAGCCTGCCCATGCCGTCGGACCTTGCGCTGTTTCTGGGCCAGCTGATCCGCCGACCGCATCAGGTGGTGGCGCTGGCGCCGTCCTCGGCCGATCTGGCGCGCGCCATGGCGGCGGGGCTGGGGCCTGACACCGGCCGGGTGGCCGAATTCGGCGCGGGCACCGGGCGGCTGACGCGGGCGATCCTGGACCGCGGCGTGGCCCCCGCCGATCTGACCCTGTTCGAGATGAACCGCGACTTCTGCGACCGGCTGCGCGACAGCTTTCCCGGTGTGCGGGTGCTGAACGACCCCGCGCAGCGGGTGGCTGACCGCTGCCCGCCCGGCCTGGGGGCCGTGGTGTCCGGCCTGCCGCTGCTGTCGATGCCCGATGCGGTGCAGGCCGAAATCCTGGGCGGCGCCTTTGCCGTGCTGCGGCCCGGCGGGGTCTTCGTCCAGTTCACCTATGGCCCGCGCCCGCCCCTGGCCGAGGCTGTGCGCCGCGACCTGGCCCTGACAGCCGAGCGCGGCGAAAAGGTCTGGGGCAACCTGCCGCCCGCGCGGGTCTGGCGCTATCGCCGCGCCGCGGTCTGACCCGGGCCGCGGCCCGTATGCCGTGGCATACGATTGATTTCTGGCCGAGGCCGCGCTAAGCCCGGCGCGTCAGCTTCGCAGGAGTCAGCCCATGTCCGCCACCCGCACCGAGACCGACAGCTTCGGCCCGCTCGAGGTTCCCGCCGACAAGTACTGGGGCGCGCAGACCCAGCGGTCGATCCTGAACTTCCCCATCGGCTGGGAACGCCAGCCCGTGGCGATCATCCGCGCGCTGGGGGTGATCAAGAAGGCCTGCGCGCTGGTGAACAAGGCGCAGGGCGACATGGCGCCCGAACTGGCCGACGCCATCGCCGCCGCTGCGCAAGAGGTGATCGACGGCCGCTTCGACGACAACTTCCCGCTGGTGGTCTGGCAGACCGGGTCGGGCACCCAGTCGAACATGAACGCGAACGAAGTCATCAGCAACCGCGCGATCGAGATGCTGGGCGGCGTGAAGGGCTCGAAAAAGCCCGTCCACCCCAACGACCATGTGAACATGGGGCAGTCGTCGAACGACACCTTCCCCACGGCGATGCATGTGGCCATCGGCATGATGGCGCGCGACGTGCTGCTGCCGGGGCTGGAGAAGCTGTCGGCGGCGCTTTGGGCGAAATCGGCCGAGTTCAAGGACATCATCAAGATCGGCCGCACCCACACCCAGGATGCGACGCCGCTGACGCTGGGGCAGGAATTCTCGGGCTATGCCACCCAGGCGGACAAGGGCATCGCGCGGGTGAAGGCCTGCCTGCCCGACATCTACGAATTGGCCCAGGGAGGGACCGCGGTGGGCACCGGGCTGAACACAAGGGTCGGCTGGGATAGCCGCGTTGCCGCGCAGATCGCCGAGATCACCGGCCTGCCCTTTGTCACCGCACCCAACAAGTTCGAGGCGCTGGCCGCGCATGACGCGATGGTCATGTTCTCGGGCGCGCTCAGGACCGTGGCGGCGAGCCTGTTCAAGATCGCCAACGACCTGCGGCTGCTGGGGTCGGGCCCCCGGTCGGGCCTGGGCGAGCTGATCCTGCCGGAAAACGAACCCGGCTCCAGCATCATGCCGGGCAAGGTGAACCCCACCCAGGCCGAGGCGCTGACCATGGTCTGCGCCCATGTCATGGGCAATGACGCCGCCGTGGGCTTTGCCGGCAGCCAGGGCCATTTCGAGCTGAACGTCTACAACGCCACCAAGGTCGCCAAGACCGCCCACAAGAACGGCACCACCCTGCGCGAAGAGGCGATCGCGCTGGGCTATGTGGATGGCGAGACCTTTGACCGCATCGTGCGGCCCGAGGACATGATCGGCCCCAAGGGCTGAGGATGGGCACGGTCGTCAACCTGCGCACGGCCAGAAAGCAGGCGGCCCGCAAGGCCGCCCGCGCCAAGGCGGACGAAAACGCCGCCCGCCACGGCCAGACGCGGGCCGAACGCGAGTTGCAAGAGGCCCGGGCGGACAAGGCCGCCCGCGAGCTCGACGCGCATCGGCGCGAGACGGATTAACCCCGCCTTAACCGCGATTCGGAAAGTCTGGGCCAAAGGGAGATGCGCCAATGACCGACCTGCCCCGTTCCCTGTCGCCCGAGGCCTGGTTGCGCCACCTGTTTTCGTCGCAGGCCGCGCTCGAGGGCGGCGTGATCCGCCGCAAGGTGCGCGATGTCGACCGTTTCGTGGGGCGAGAGGCGTTTCTGGCCGAGATGCGCCGCCGCGGCTATGCGGTGGTCGAAAATGCGGGACAGTTCGTGATCTTCTGCAACCGCGAACCGCTGCGGCGCCTGGCCTGACCTTGCCGCCCGCCGGACCCTTGCAAGGGTCCGGACCGGAGTTTTGAAAACTCCGGTTTGCCCGCCCGGCCCCGGCGCGCTAGACCGGCCCCATGT
>JACXUX010000106.1 GCA_014763725.1 Rhodobacterales bacterium | reverse complement strand
GGGTGGCCTTTGTCGTCATGGGGGCGGCGGCGGGGCTGTTCTTCCCGTGCTATTACGTCACCGCGGCCGCGCGGATGGGCGACGATCCGCGGGTGCCGCCGGTGATCATCGGGGCGGGGCTGGCCGGCGGGATCGGGGCGCCGCTGCTGGTGGCGCCGCTGGGGCCTGCGGCGCTGTTTCCGGCAATGGCGATCCTGGCGCTGGGGCTGGCGGCCGTGGGTCTGCTGGCGCTGCGGCGGATGGGGCGGCCGGTCGCGGCCTGAGGCCGGTCAGGCGCCCGGGACCAGCGGCTGGCGGCCCGCGTCGGTCAGGTGAAAGACCGCGCGCCCCTCGATCACCACGGCGCTGAGCGGCCCGCCATAGGCCGCGCCGGAATCGAGGTTCAGCCGGTTGCCGTAATGGGTGGGCGCGTCGATCGCGGTATGGCCGTGCACGACCAGCGCGCCATGATCGCGGGGGTCGGACAGGAAGGGTTCGCGGATCCACAGCAGGTCGGTTTCGGTCTGGCAGTGCAGCGCCACGCCGGGGCGGATGCCGGCATGGACGAACAGCACCTCGCCATGCAGGAAGCGGCTGGGCAGACCTTCGAGAAAGCGGCGATGGGCGGCGGGGACGGCCTCGACCGCCTCGGGGTGGACGCGGTCCAGCGGCCGGTCGGCGGGCGCGCGCAGGCCGTAGCTGGCCAGCGTGGGCCCCCCGCCCAGCCGCGGATGCAGCCAGGACAGGCCGCTGCGCATGCCTTCGTCGATCGCGTCGGGGTCCTGCAGGAACAGGGTGAACATGCGGTCGTGGTTGCCCTTCATCACCACCCAGTTTTCGCCCCGGGCGATGCCGTGCATCAGATGGTCGATCACGCCGCGGCTGTCGGGGCCGCGGTCGACCAGGTCGCCGATGTGCACGACCGGGCTGGAGCGGTCGCCGCAGGCGGCACGGTCGGCGGCGATGCGGGCATGGGCCTGGTGCAGCAGGTCGAGATGGCCGTGGATGTCGCCGATGGCATAGGTGCGCATGACCGGGCCTTTCGCTGGGACGGGCGGCGGCGCGGGGGCCGTGACGCCCGGGGGGCCTTGCGCCCCCCGGACCCCCCGCAGGGTATTTGGGTCAAGAGGAAGGGCAGGTCGGCAGGACAGGCAAGGGGGCGGCATTCAGGCCGCCCCCCGGCGTGGCCGTCAGGCCACGTCGAATTCCAGCGGCTTGACCTGCTGGAAGAGGCCGGTCGATTCCAGCGTCTCGACGACCCTGGGATCGATGCGCTGGTCGAGGTAGAGGATCGCGATCGCGTCCTGGCCCGGGGCCGACCGGCCCAGCGTGAAGTTCGCGATGTTCACGCCGTTCTTGCCCATGGTCATGCCGAGAAGGCCGATGATGCCCGGCACGTCCTCGTTCGTGGTGTAGAGCATGTGGCGCCCGATCTCGGCGTCGATGTTGATGCCCTTGATCTGGATGAAGCGCGGCTTGCCGTCGCTGAAGACGGTGCCCGCGATCGAGCGTTCGCGCCGGTCGGTGACCATGGTCACCTTGATGTAGCCGTCGAAGGCGCTCGACTTGTCCTGGCGGGTGGTCGACAGCTGGACGCCGCGTTCGCGCGCCACCACGGGGGCCGAGACCATGTTCACATCGGGGTTCGAGGCCTTCATCACCCCCGAGATCACCGCGCAGTTCAGCGCCTGCAGGTTCATGCCGGCCACGACCCCGTCGTAGAGGATGTTGATCGCCTTGATCGGTTCGTCGGTCATCTGGCCGATGAAGGCGCCCAGATGGCCGGCCAGTTTCACCCAGGGGCCCATGACGGCGGCTTCCTCGGCCGTGACCGAGGGCATGTTCAGCGCGTTCTGCACCGCGCCGGTCAGCAGGTAGTCCGACATCTGTTCGGCGACCTGAAGGGCCACGTTTTCCTGCGCCTCGGTCGTCGAGGCGCCAAGGTGGGGCGTGACCACCACATTGGGCAGGCCGAACAGCGGGCTTTCGGTGGCGGGCTCGACCTCGAACACGTCGAAGGCGGCGCCGGCCACATGGCCGGATTTCAGCGCCTCGGCCAGGGCGGCCTCATCCACCAGGCCGCCGCGGGCGCAGTTGATGATGCGCACGCCGCGCTTGCAGCGGGCGAGGGCCTCGGCCGACAGGATGTTCTTCGTCTTGTCGGTCAGCGGCACATGCAGGGTGATGAAATCGGCCCGCGCCAGCAGGTCGTCGAGTTCGACCTTGGTCACGCCCAGCTGTTTCGCGCGGTCCTCGGACAGAAAGGGGTCATAGGCCACCACTTTCATGTGCAGCCCCACGGCGCGGTTGCAGACGATGCCGCCGATGTTGCCCGCGCCGATCACGCCCAGCGTCTTGTTGAACAGTTCCACGCCCATGAAGCGGGATTTTTCCCACTTGCCGGCGTGGGTCGAGGCATTGGCCTCGGGGATCTGGCGGGCCACGGCGAACATCAGCGCGATGGCATGTTCGGCCGTGGTGATCGAGTTGCCGAAGGGCGTGTTCATCACGATCACGCCCTTGCGGCTGGCCGCCGGGATGTCGACGTTGTCGACGCCGATGCCGGCGCGGCCGATCACCTTGAGCCGGGCCGCCTTTTCCAGCAGCTTGTCGGTCACCTTGGTGGCTGAGCGGATGGCCAGGCCGTCATACTGGTCGATGATCTCGGCCAGCCGGTCCTTGTCCTTGCCCAGCTTGGGCATGTAGTCGACCTCGATCCCGCGGTCGCGGAAGATCTGGACGGCGGTTTCCGACAGTTCGTCGGAGACGAGAACGCGCGGTTTCGTCTGGGGCTCCATGGCGGGCTCCTTGGTTCTGCGGTCTGTGCGGGAAGGGGGCGCGGGCGGGCGCCCCCGGGGTGTCAGGCGGCCTGGGCCTGGGCGGCGATCTCGGCCGCGAAGGCCCATTCGATCCAGGGCATCAACGCAGCCACATCGGCGGTTTCCACCGTCGCGCCGCACCAGATGCGCAGGCCGGGGGGCGCATCGCGATAGGCGCCGGCATCCAGCGCCACGCCCGCCTTTTCCAGCCGTTTCGCCACGTTCTTGGCGAAGGTGGCGCCATCGGCGATGCGCGGGTCGGTGAATTTCAGGCAGACGCTGGTGCACGAGGCGGTCGCCGGATCCTCGGCCAGGTTGGCGATCCAGTCGCGGAGGGCGACGAAATCGGCGATGACGGCGGCGTTCGCCTCGCACCGCGCGATCAGCGCGGGCAGGCCGCCGATCGCCTGGGCCCATTTCAGCGCGACCAGGTAATCCTCGACGCAGAGCATCGAGGGGGTGTTGATCGTTTCACCCTGGAAGATGCCCTCGATCAGCTTGCCCTTGGCGGTCAGGCGGAAGATCTTGGGCAGCGGCCAGGCGGGGGTGTAGCTTTCCAGCCGTTCCACGGCGCGGGGCGACAGGATCAGCACGCCATGCCCGCCTTCGCCGCCCAGCACCTTCTGCCAGCTGAAGGTGGTGACGTCGAGCTTGTCCCACGGCAGGTCCATCGCAAAGGCCGCGCTGGTCGCGTCGCAGATGGTCAGGCCGGCGCGGTCGGCGGGGATCGCATCGCCGTTGGAAAGGCGCACGCCGCTGGTCGTGCCGTTCCAGGTGAAGACCACGTCGGCGTTGAAGTCCACCTGCGCGAAATCGACGATCTGGCCATAGGGCGCCTTGCGCACCGTGGCGTCCAGCTTCAGCTGTTTCACCACATCGGTGACCCAGCCTTCGCCGAAGGATTCCCAGGCCAGCATTTCGACCGGGCGGGCCCCCAGCAGCGACCACATCGCCATTTCCACGGCGCCGGTGTCGGAGGCGGGCACGATGCCGATGCGGTAATCGGCCGGAACGCCCAGGATTGCGCGGGTCAGGTCGATGGCCTGCTTCAGCTTGGCCTTGCCCACCGTGGCGCGGTGCGACCGCCCCAAGGGCGCATCGGCCAGCATGTCCAGCGAATAACCGGGGATCTTGGCACAGGGGCCGGAAGAGAAGCGCGGGTCTGCCGGCCGCGCGGCCGGGGTCGGGATCTCGGTCATGGTATCCTTCCAGATATACGCACCTCGTTGGGGAGGCGTGTCCCACCGCCGGGATTACGCGCCGCGGCGGTCTGGCACAAGCGAAACTTTTGCCCTATGCGGCATACCGTGTGGAAAAAGCGACGCAGGCCGGGCCTGCAGATGGGGGCCTGCCGATGTTCAACGCCGTCCTGATCACCGATCCGGCCCGGGCGGGGCTGGACCGCGCCACGGTCGAATCGCTGCGTACCGCCTGGGCCGGGGGCGAGGCAGTCTGGCTGAACCCCGGCGTGGCGGCGGAATTCGCGCTGCCCGCCGTTCCGGCGAACCACTGGGAGGTCTGGGCCGATCTGCAGGCGCGCGGCGTCGATCTGGCGGTGGTGCCCGCGGCGGGGCGGCGCAAGCGTCTGCTGCTGGCCGACATGGACAGCACCATGATCCGCCAGGAATGCATCGACGAACTGGCGGCCGAGGCGGGGGTGGGCGAACGGGTCGCCGGCATCACCGCCCGCGCCATGAATGGCGAGCTGGACTTCGAAGGCGCGCTGCGCGAACGGGTGGCGCTGCTGGCGGGCCTGCCCGAGGCGGTCATCGCCTGCGTGCTGGCCCAGCGCATCACGCCGATGCCGGGCGGGCGGGTGCTGGTGGCCACGATGCGGGCGGCGGGTGCGCGCACGGTGCTGGTGTCGGGCGGGTTCACGGCCTTTACCGGGCCGGTGGCGGCGGGCCTGGGCTTTGACGAAAACCGCGCCAACCGGCTGGTGATCCGCGACGGGCGGCTGGACGGCACGGTGGTCGAGCCGATCCTGGGCCGCGCAGCCAAGGTGCAGGCGCTGGAACAGACCTGCGCCGCGCTGGGCGTGCCGGTCGATCAGGCGCTGGCCGTGGGCGACGGGGCGAACGATCTGGGGATGCTGGGGCTGGCGGGCATGGGCGTGGCGCTGCATGCCAAGCCCGCGGTGCAGGCCCAGTGCGACCTGCGCATCAACCATGGCGATCTGACGGCGCTGCTGTATCTGCAGGGGTTTTCCCGCGACGACTTCGTGATCCCCGGGGGCGCCGATCAGGCCCTGTGGTAGGGGCTGCCCGCCAGGATCGTGGCCGCCCGATACAGCTGTTCGGCCAGCATCACCCGCACCAGCATGTGCGGCCAGACCATCCGCCCCAGGCTGATCGCCTGATCCGCCCGGTCGCGCAGGGCGGGGTCCAGCCCGTCGGCCCCGCCGATGACCAGCGCCGCATCCTGCCGCCCCCCGTCGCGCCAGCGCGCCAGCAGGGCGGCAAAGTCCGGGCTGGTCAGGGCCGCGCCGCGTTCGTCCAGCACGCAGACCGCGGCCCCCGCGGGAATGGCGCGCGCCAGCAGCGCGGCCTCGGTCGCCATGCCGCCGCCCTTGCGGTCGTCAACCTCATGTTCCGTGACCGGGCCCAGGCCCAGCGGCCGGCCCGTCCGGTCGAAGCGCTGCAGATAGTCGTCGACCAGCGCGCGTTCGGGGCCCGTCCGCAGCCGGCCCACGGCGCACAGATGCACCCGCATCAGGGCGCCGTGCGCTGGGCCCCCGCGGGCAGCCACATCTTTTCCAACTGATAGAAGTCGCGCACCTCGGGGCGGAAGACGTGGACGATCACGTCGCCCGCGTCGATCAGCACCCAGTCGCCGGTTTCCTTGCCTTCCATCTTGCACAGGATGCCCAGCGACTGCTTCAGCCGGTCGGCCAGCTTTTCGGAAATCGCCGCGACCTGGCGGCTGGACCGGCCCGAACAGATGACCATGTAGTCGGCCATGTCGGACCGCCCGCGCAGGTCGATCTGCACGATGTCCTCGGCCTTGTCATCCTCGACCGAGGCGATGACCGCGGCCAGAACATCCTGGGGGGTCAGGCCGCTGTCGCCCGTGCGACCGGCCCGGGGCCCGACCGGCAGGCCGGTCAAGGGATCGGAATGAGACAGGGACGAACCCTCCGTCAGACGTGCCGCGAGGCCCGGGCACAAGGCATGGTTCAGCCTAGCACCGCGGGGCGTCGATCTCAACGCCGGGCGATGGGCCGGGGCAGGAAGCGTCCCTACACAGCCCGACCGGCAGGCGCAAGGCGGGCAGGGCTGTCGATCCCGGTTGCCCGGCCGGGGGTTTTCCCCTATACCCGCGGGGCATGATGCGGTTCTTCGACATGGCCGACCGGGTCCGACTGCCCTGGCGCTTTGTGCGCGAAGGGCGGTCCGTGCTTGCCCGACTTTGACGCCGTGCCCGCGCCCCCCGCGGCGGCGCCCCGTCTGCCCTGACCCAGCCATCCCGAAAGTGGAGAGAGCCATGACCGCTCCCCGTACGCTCTATGACAAGATCTGGGACGATCACGTCGTCGACCAGTCCCTCGACGGCACCTGCCTGCTGTATATCGACCGGCATCTGGTGCACGAGGTGACCAGCCCGCAGGCCTTCGAAGGGCTGCGCATGACCGGCCGCAAGGTGCGCTGCCCGGAAAAGACCATCGCCGTGCCCGACCACAACGTGCCCACCACCGCGGGCCGCGAGACCCGGATCGACAACGAGGAAAGCCGCATCCAGGTCGAGGCGCTGGACCGCAACGCCCGCGACTTCGGCATCAACTACTATCCCGTGTCCGACATCCGCCAGGGCATCGTCCACATCATCGGCCCCGAACAGGGCTGGACGCTGCCGGGCATGACCATCGTCTGCGGCGACAGCCACACCGCCACCCACGGCGCCTTTGGCGCGCTGGCCCATGGCATCGGCACGTCCGAGGTGGAACACGTCCTGGCCACGCAGACGCTGATCCAGAAGAAGTCCCGGAACATGAAGGTGGAAATCACCGGGTCCCTGCGCCCCGGCGTGACCGCCAAGGACATCACCCTGTCGGTCATCGGCGCCACCGGCACGGCGGGCGGCACCGGCCATGTCATCGAATACTGCGGCCAGGCGATCCGCGAACTGTCGATGGAAGGCCGCATGACGGTCTGCAACATGGCCATCGAGGGCGGCGCCCGCGCCGGCCTGATCGCGCCCGACGAAAAGACCTTCGAGTATGTCAAGGGCCGCCCCCATGCCCCCAAGGGCGCCGCATGGGAGGCCGCGCTGGCCTGGTGGAAGACGCTCTACACCGATGAAGGCGCGCATTTCGACAAGGTGGTGACGATCCGGGCCGAGGACATCGCCCCCGTCGTGACCTGGGGCACCAGCCCCGAGGACGTGCTGCCCATCACCGCCACCGTGCCCGACCCCGCCAGCTTTGCCGGCGGCAAGGCGGGCGCGGCCCAGCGCAGCCTGGACTACATGGGCCTGACCCCCGGCCAGAAGCTGACCGACATCAAGGTCGACGCCGTTTTCATCGGCAGCTGCACCAACGGCCGGATCGAGGACCTGCGCGCCGCGGCCGCCATCCTCAAGGGCCGCAAGCTGGCCCCCGGCGTGCGGGGCATGGTCGTGCCCGGCTCGGGCCTGGTCCGTCTGCAGGCCGAGGAAGAGGGCCTGGCCCAGATCTTCGTCGATGCGGGCTTTGAATGGCGGCTGGCGGGCTGCTCGATGTGCCTGGGCATGAACCCCGACCAGCTGGCCCCCGGCGAACGCTGCGCCGCGACCAGCAACCGCAACTTCGAGGGCCGCATGGGCCGCGGCGGCCGCACCCATCTGATGAGCCCCGTGATGGCCGCCGCCGCCGCCATCACCGGCCATCTGACCGATGTGCGCGAGCTGATGGGGGAGATGGCGTAAGCCATGCGGATCGTGCTGAGCCGGAAAGGGGTGGACAGCGCTGCCGGGAGGTGCGCGTCGCCCATTCTCGGCGGGCGCTGTGTCTCGATCCCCATTCCAGTGCCGGCAAACTATCCGTCGAACTTGCGTTACCAAGATCTGGGCCTCCCGGCCCCGGTCGAGGATATGACCGGCGGTGCGCTTGCCAATGGGGACAAATGCCACGCCGACCCAGCCTTTGTCGGAGGGCGTGCGGCGCTCGGCCAAGTGGATGCTGCGCAAAGCCACCTTGAAAATCAGGGTGTTGGCGTGGGTGATGTGTTTCTGTTCTTTGGCGTTTTTCAACACGAAGGACGACGCGCGCATCGCATCTTCGGCTATCTGAGGGTCGAGGAACGTCGCATCCTGGGGCGTAACCCGCAGCCTGATCCTTTGATCGGTCTGCCCTGGCCCCATCCGCATACGGAGGGCGACCATTGGCCCGACAACAACACCGTCTATATTGGGTGGGGGGCCACCTTTGCCCCGGCGCATGAGGCCTTCATCGCGGCGCCCATGCCGCTGGTCAACATCGACACCGACATGATCATCCCCAAGCAGTTCCTCAAGACGATCAAGAGGACGGGCCTGGGCGTGAACCTGTTCGACGAGATGCGCTATACCCCCGACGGGCAGGAAATCCCCGATTTCGTGCTGAACCGCCCGCCCTATCGCCAGGCCCAGATCCTGGTGGCGGGCGACAACTTCGGCTGCGGGTCCAGCCGCGAACATGCGCCCTGGGCGCTGCTGGACTTCGGCATCCGCTGCGTGATCTCCACCAGCTTTGCCGACATCTTCTACAACAACTGCTTCAAGAACGGCATCCTGCCCGTGGTGCTGCCGCCCGAGGCGGTGGACGTGCTGATGAAGGATGCCGAAAAGGGCGCGAATGCGCGGATCACCGTCGATCTGGCGGCGCAGACGGTCACCGCCTCGGATGGCCGGGTCTTCGCCTTCGAGGTCGATCCGTTCAAGAAGCACTGCCTTCTGAACGGGCTGGACGACATCGGCCTGACGCTGGAAAAGGCCGCCGCCATCGACACGTTCGAGACGCGGGCCGCTCAGAGCCGCCCCTGGATCTGACCCGCTGGATCTGACCCGCGGGGCTGCCCGGTCGCGGGTTTGCGACATATTCTCCACGAATTCGCCCCAAATTCGCGGCAACCTTCGGGTCAGGTTGCGGCACTTCGCGAAAGTTGGCAGAAGTTGGGCAGGATTGAGGCAATCCGCCGCACATGGCGGGACTTCGTGGGAACAAGGGCGGGGCATCGCACCCCGTCCGTCCGGGACGAGGGGTTCGGGGCAGTGGCAACGCGGCTGACGGGCGCGGGCGTGCGCGCATTTCTGGTGATGGTGCTGGTGGTCACGCCCTCGGTGCTGCTGCCGGGCACGGGCGACGACGCCAAGGAGATGGTCGCGCTGATCGCGCTGGCCGCCGGCGTGCTGACCTTTGTCGAATACAATGCCGACTATCCCGGCCTGATCGAGTTCCGCGACGCCCCGCCCTTCAACCGGCTGCGGTTCCTGATGCTGTTCGCCACGGTCTTCGTGGTGTCGGTGGTCGCGGCGGGCCCGTCGCTGACCAGCCCGCTGGCCCTTGTCGCGCGCGAGGTGGGCCAGCTGATCGGCACGGCGATGGACTTTCCCTATTCGCCGGTGCGGCTGGCCGCGCTGATGGCGGGCGCGCCGGGGACGGACGCCTATGCCCTGGCGCTTAGCGCGGCGGGGATCGGCTATCTGATCGCGCTGCTGTCGCTGGCCTTCTTCCTGATCGCGCTGCGCTTTCACGGCTGGCCGGCGCGCGGGGCGTTCAACGTCTGGATCAACCTGCCCACCTTCGACCCCACCGCGGGCGGCGACGTGGTCGACCGGCTGGACCGCGATGCGCGCGTTAACATCGTGTTAGGCTTTCTTCTGCCATTCCTGATCCCGGCGGTCGTGCGGCTGGGGCTGGGGACCTATCTTCCGCTCAGCCTCGACGGGCCGCAGTCGCTGGTCTGGGTGATGGCATCGTGGTCCTTTCTTCCCGCATCGCTGTTCATGCGCGGCATCGCGATGGGGCGCGTGGCACAGATGATCCGCACCACGCGGCGGCTGAACGGGGTCGCGCCCGTGCCGGGTGTGTCGGCCTGATCCTGGCCCTGTGCTGGCTGTGGACGGCGCCCGCCTGGGCCGACCGGCTGCGGCTGGCCGTCTATCATGCCGAACTGGGCCGGCAGGCGCCGGGGCTGCTGCTGGCCGACATTGTCGCGGGCCGGCCGCAGGTGGCGGCGGCGGTGCAGATGGCGGCGGCGGTGCAGGCGGATGTGCTGCTGCTGCTGGGCCTGGACTGGGACGCAGGCGGGCTGGCCGTGGCGGCGCTGGCCGACAGGCTGGCCGCGGCCGGGGCCGACTATCCGCACCATCTGGCGCTGCGGCCCAACACCGGGGTGCTGGCCGGCGCCGATCTGGATGGCGACGGCCGCCTGGCGCTGCCGGGCGACGGCCAGGGCTGGGGGCGGTT
>JACXUX010000436.1 GCA_014763725.1 Rhodobacterales bacterium | reverse complement strand
AAATATCCCGGGGGGTCCGGGGGGCTGGCCCCCCGGCTGCTGCCGTGGCCCGGGGGGCCAGCCCCCCGTCCACGGCCGGGGCCGCGCGACACGCCCCCGGTCCGCCCCGCCTCAGCCCATGCGGAACTGCTTGGCCAGTTTCAGCCCCTGGCCCTGGTAGTTCGAGGCGATGCCCGCGCCATACAGCCGCTCGGGCACCTCGGCCATGCGCTCATAGACCAGCCGGCCCACGATCTGGCCGTGGTCCAGCACGAAGGGCGCCTCGTGGCAGCGCACCTCCAGCACGCCGCGGCTGCCCGCGCCGCCTGCCTCCGCATGGCCGAAGCCCGGGTCGAAGAAGCCCGCGTAATGCACCCGGAACTCGCCCGCCATGGCCAGATAGGGCGCCATCTCGGCTGCATGGTCGGGCGGGATCGTCACCGCCTCGCGGCTGACCAGGATGTAGAAGGCGCCGGGGTCCAGGATGATCTGGCCGTCGCGGGGGTGCAGCTCCTCCCACCAGTCGGCGGGGTCATAGGCGGCGATCCGGTCCAGGTCGATCACCCCGGTATGCGGCTTGGCGCGATAGCCCGCGGGCCGGCCCTGGGCGGGGCGCAGGTCGACGGAAAAGCCCAGGCCGTCCGAGATCACCGCCACCCCGTCCACCAGCGCCGTGCGGGCATGGAGTGCGGCCAGTCGGGCATCGTCCAGCACCGCCTGGCCCGCCCGCAGCCGCAGCTGGTTCAGCCGTATCCCCGGCCGCACCAGCACCGAAAAGCTGCGCGGGCAGATCTCGGCGTAAAGCGGCCCTGCATAGCCCTCGGGCACGCGGTCGAATTCCACGCCGTGATCGGTGATCGTGCGGGTCAGCAGGTCCAGCCGGCCGGTCGAGCTTTTCGCATTGGCCGCCGCGGTCAGGCCGGGGGGCAGGGCCAGGCGTTCCATCAGGGGCACGACATAGACGCAGCCCTTTTCCAGCACCGCGCCGGGGCCCAGGTCGATGCGGTGCATGCCGAAATCGTCCAGCCGGTCGGCGACGCGCCGCCCGTGCCCGGCGAGGAAGGACGCCCGAACCCGGAACGCATGATCGCCCAGCCTCAGGTCCAGGCTGGCGGGTTGCAGCTGGCCCGGCTCGATGGGGCGGTCGGCCGCGATGGCGCCTGCCGCGATCAGCCGGCGCAGGGCCTGCACGGGCAGCACGCCCGGGGCCGTCGGAAAGGTCGTCTGCACCGCTGCCATGCCCCAGCCCCCGCCCTGGCGTTGCCGCCGCGATCCCCGGATATGGAACCGCCCGCCCCTTGCGGGGCGGGCGATTTCAAGATGGTCGGGCCGGTGAGATTCGAACTCACGACCTCCCGCCCCCCAGACGGACGCGCTAACCAGGCTGCGCTACGGCCCGACACGAGCGCCTGAATACCGGAATTTCCGCCCAGCACAAGCGGAAAGCGCAAGGCCTCAGTCGCGCGCGGCGGCGGTCCCCCGTGCGGCGATCAGCGCGGCCAGCCTGTCCTGCATGGGCGCAAGGCGCGCGGGGTCGGGGCGCTGGCCGGCCAGGGCCGCGGCGCGCAGCTGTCCGGTCAGGCGGATCAGCCGCGTCATGGGTTCGGCGGTCTCACCCACCGGCGGCAGCGATTCGGCCGCGGCCCAGAGCGGCAGAGGCGCCTCC
>JACXUX010000105.1 GCA_014763725.1 Rhodobacterales bacterium | reverse complement strand
CCCGTCGGGCAGATCGGCCCGCGTCTCCAGCTGCATGAACCGGTTCAGGACAGGCACGCTCATCGCCCGCCCCCGGCCAGCAGCCGCACGTTGCGCCAGCGTTCGATCAGCGACATCACGCCAAAGGGCAGCGCCGCCTCGCGCAGGCCCATCTCGTGGCGGCGTTCGTGGAACTCGGCCGCCAGCAGGATCACCGCCTGCGCCAGATCGGTCGGCAGATCGGCCCAGGCCGCGGCAAAGCCTGCGTCGAACACGATCTCGACGCTGCCCTCCTCGGGGATGGCGGGCAGACAGCCGCCGCGCCCGGCCAGCCGCGGGCGGTGCAGGTCCGGCACCAGCCGCCAGGCCGCCGGATCGACCGCCGTGCCCTGGCCATCCGCATCGCGCAGCGTCACCGACACCACCGCCGACACCGGCGCCATCGGCAGCGCCTGCGCCTGCGTCCCGCGCCAGGCCGCCAGCTCCAGCCGGAAGCGGCGCGCGATCAGCGCCTTGCCCGTCCGCCCCTCGATCGCGCCGATCGCCGCGCGCAGATAGCCGGCCAGCAGCCCGTCCTGCAGCCCGTCGTCGGCAAAGCCGCCGCCCAGGCGCAGGTGATCCTTCAGCTGCGCCACCGGCAGCGCCGCCTCGGCGATGCCGGTCTCTTCGGTCAACATCATGGTCGCTCTCCGATCCCCCGCGAAAATCCGGGCGCGCCCCGACCCGCCGCTCGGACGGAGGGGGAGATGCTAGACGACGGGCAGACCCGGCGCGCGCCCGCACCCGGCGCCCTGGGGCCCCGGGCGATCCACCCCGTCAGGACAGGGCGAATTTCAGCAGCTTGATCGCCGCAAAGTCGCTGACATCGCCGCCCACGCGCTTGGTGGCGTAGAACAGCACATGCGGCTTGGCGCTGAACGGATCGCGCAGCACCCGCAGGTCGGGGCGTTCGGCGACCGTATAGCCGGACTTGAAGTCGCCAAAGGCGATGGCATAGGCATCCGCGGCGATGTCGGGCATGTCCTCGGCCACCAGGACCGGATAGCCCATCAGCCGCGCGGGTTCGCCCGCCGCCAGCCCGTCCGACCACAGGAAGCGGCCGTCGGCGTCCTTCATCTTGCGCACCGCGCCCGCGGTCTTGGAATTCATGACAAAGGTCGCATTGGCGCGATAGGTCGCATCCAGCGCATAGACCAGGTCCACGACGGCATCGGCGGCATTGGTGCTGGCGAAATCGCCCGCAGCGCCGGTCGCCACATAGCCCAGGCTGCCCCAGGTCCAGGTCGCCTCGGCCACCTTGGGATGGGTCAGAAAGCCCATCGGCTTGTCGATCCCGTCGCCGCCGACAAAGGCCGCGGCCTCGGCGCGGGCGAACTTGTCGGCGATGCGGCCGGCCAGCCAGCCCTCGATGTCAAAGGCGCTGTCGTCCAGCAGGCGCTGGCTGGCCTTGGGCATCGCGCTCAGCTCATGCAGCGGGATCGAGATGCGCTCGATCACCGGGGTCGAGGTTTCCGTGATCGTGCCCGATTCCGTGGCCCAGCCCGACCCGATGTCGCCATGGTCGATCAGCACGTCGAAGGACGTGGCCTCGACCTGGACGACATTGGCGATCGCGCGGATCGAGGCGGTCGAGCCCAGGCTGGACCGGATGGTCTCGGCCGTCTGCGGGTCGACCAGATAGCCGCCCTCGGCGGCGACCGCGGTGTTCAGGCCCTTGCCCTCCAGCACCAGGCCGCGCAGCCCGGCATCGTCGCCCGACCGCAGATAGGCGTCGAACGCCTTCTTGTGGGGCACTTCGGTCTCGGTCCGGGCGGACAGGGCCGGACGGCCCCAGGTCGTGGTCTTGGCGCTCAGCATGGTCAGTCGCTCATCCTGTTGTTGCAACGCGGTCTTCACTTCGCCCTGAAAGCCCTTCAGATCTTTCAGGAATTCGGCCATCGCCGCGGCCGCTTCGGCAGCCGGGTGCACGGCGTGCGGGGCCCTGCCCGCCGCCCGGGGTTCGTCCATTGCCTCACCTCGCTTGGAAAATGCCGGTCAGCGCCCCGCGGTCGCCCCGGGCCGAAGGACCGGCCCGGCCAGGTCGCGGCGCGCCTCGCGCAGGATCTGCGCCAGATCGCGCCAGCCACGATCCTCGGGCGCCTCGTCGCCCTTGGCGGCCACGCGCGCCTCGGGCAGCATGGGGAAGGTGACCAGCGACACCTCCCACAGTTCCAGTTCGGCCAGCAGCCGCTGGCCCTTGGCGTCGCGTTCGGCCCGCCGCGTGCGATAGCCGATCGACAGCCCCTCGATCGCGCCTGCCGCCAGCAGCGCCGCCGCCTCGCGCGCGCGGGCCACCTCGGGCAACAGCCGCCCCTTGACCCACAGCCCGCGGTCGTCCTCGCGCACCTCGTCCCAGATGCCGATGGGCTGGGCCGGGTCATGCTGCCACAGCATCTTGACCCGCTTGCCGCGGTCGGCCAGCGCGGCGAGGCTCGCCGCATAGGCCCCGGGCAGCACCACATCGCCGCCCTGGTCGCGCAGACCGAACAGGCTGGCATAGCCCTCGATCCGGCTGCCCTCGGTCACGGTCAGACCGCCCGGGCCGTGAAACTTCCGCTCCGGCGCGCCCGGCACGCCGCCATATCCGCCATCCATGCTCACCTCATCGCTGCGGTCAGAACCGCCTCGGCCCCCTGCGCCAGCAGAAAGGCCAGGGCCCCGTAGACGCCCAGCCAGATCCGACGCTCCAGCCGCTCCAGCGCGCCGTCGATCTGGGCCAGGCGATAGTCCAGCGCCGCCCAGCGCTCCTCCATCACCCGCTCATGCGCCTCGATGCGGGCCGAGGCCGCGTCGAAACTGTCGTACAGGAACCGCGACCCGCCCGCGGGCTTGCGCCCGGCGGTCATGCCTCCTCCAGCGGCGGCAGACCCAGCAGCGCGCGCTTCTCGGCCGCCGACAGGAATTCCGCCCCCGACACCCGCGCCCACAGCTGGTCACGCTCGGCCGCCAGCGCGGGGATCTGGTCGGGGTCGGGGCGCAGCTCGACCGCCTCGGCGGCAAAGCCCGCGATCCAGTGCGACAGATCGGCCAGCACCTTGGTCGCCAGCGGCAGCACCGTCAGCCGGTAGAAGGCGCGGTTGGCCTCGGCGTAATTGGCATAGGTCGCGTCGCCCGGAATGCCGATCAGCATGGGCGGCACGCCAAAGGCCGTGGCGATCTCGCGCGCGGCGGCCTCCTTGGTCTTCTGGAACTCCATGTCGCTGGGCGAAAACCCCATGGGCTTCCAGTCCAGCCCGCCCTCCAGCAGCATCGGCCGGCCGGCATTGCGCGCCCCGGTGTGGTGGCTTTCCATCTCGGCCACCAGCCGGTCATACTGATCGGGGCTCAGATGCCCCTGCCCGTCGGCGCCGCGATAGACGATCGCGCCCGAGGGCCGCGCCGCATTGTCCAGCAGCGCCTTGGACCAGGCGCTGGCGCTGTTGTGCACGTCGATCGCCACCGCCGCCGCCTGCAGCGGCGACAGGCCATAATGGTCGTCCTGCGGATGGAACAGCCGCAGATGCACCACCGGCTGCACCGGCCCGGTCATGTCGAAGCGGTGGCTGCGCCCGGCCACGGTATAGTCATAGGCCACCGGCCAGCCATCGGCCCCGGGCACCAGGCTCATCCGGTCCGACCGCAGCACATGCAGCTCGGCCGGCAGCCGCCCCGCGCCCGGCACCGCCTCGACATAGGCATTGCCGGTCAGCAGCAGCTGGCCATAGACCGATTCCAGGAACTCGGCCCGGCCCTGCGCCGGGTTGGGCCGGCGGAACAGCTCCAGCGCCGGATGCACCTCATAGCGGCGTTCCGCGTCCTGGCACACCAGCGGCAGCGCCGCGGCCGCCTCCGCCACCAGCTTGACCGCCCGGAACCCCACCGGATTGCCCTGGAACCCCGCCCGCGTCAGCGATCCCGTGTCGCGCGGGCTCCAGACCACCCGGCCGCTGGCCAGCGCGACCACCCGCCCCGTGGCGCTGGCCTTGGCCTCGGGCGCCGCCGGCGCCGCGGCCCGCCCCCGCAGAAAATCGAACACCATCCCGCGCTCCTTGCATCCATGCCGATCCGGGGCGGCACCCGCGCGCCGCCCGCCCCCCGCAAACCCCGGGGGGCTTCCTCTTGACCCAAATACCCCCGCCGGAGGCGCCTTCAGATCCGCCGCACCCGCGGCGCGCGCCAGCGCTCGGCGGGTTCCACGATCAGCTCGGTCAGCGCCCAGACCAGCGCATCCAGCCGGTCGGGGCTGCCCCGCCCGGTCCAGCCCTGCGCCGTCATCCGGCACATCTGATCCTCCAGCCGGTCCAGCCCGCGCAGATGCTGCACCCGGCCCTGTTCGTACAGCGCCGCCACCGGCTCGGCCCGCAGATGCTTGCCGCGTGTGGCATGCACCAGCCGCAGCGCCACCAGCGGGTCCTGCTGGCGGATCACGCTGGCCACCAGATCGCCGCCCTGGTTGGCCTCGGCCACCAGCCGGTCGGCGCCATGCCGGTCCATCGCGGCCAGCGCCGCGCGCGCCCAGCCCTCGGGGCTGGCGGCGGAGACGCTCGCATCCTCGATCACCACCGCGCGCCAGTCCTGCGGCGGCCCCTCGCAGACGGCCCCCGCCACCACGATCCCGCAGTCGTCCGACCCCGCCCGGCCCGTCACCGGCGGGTCGATCGCCACCACGATCCGGCTCAGCCGCGGCGCGCGGTCGATCCGCGCGGCCTCCAGCCGGGGGGTCGTCCACAGCGCCCCCTCGACATCCTCGACCAAAAGGCCGCGCAGCTCCTGCGCGCCCAGCCGCGTGCCGCCATAGCGCGCCTCGACCTCGGCCAGGAAGCTGCGCGCCAGATGGGCGCGGTTCGCCTCGGTCGGGGCATGGGTCAGCACGGTCGAGGGGTTCTTCAGGATCGCCTTCAGCACGGCCACATTGCGCGGCGTGGTGGTCACCACCTGCTGCGGATGCTCGCCCAGGCGCAGCGCGAACTGCAGCTGTTCCCAGGCGGCCTCGGCCCGCGGCCATTTCGCCAGCTCGTCGGCCCAGGCCGCATCGAACTGCGGCCCGCGCAGCGATTCGGGGTCATGGGCGGAAAACACCTGCGCCACCGCCCCGTTGGGCCAGACCAGCCGGCGGCGCGTCGCCTCCCAGTCCGGGCGGCGGTCGGGCGGCGAACAGGCCAGGATACCGCTGTCGCCCATCACCATGACCTCGCGCCCCTGATCCAGCGTCTCGGCCACCAGCGCAACGCGCCGTGCCCGGCCCGGATCGCCGGGCCGCGCGCCCTCGACCTGGGCACGCACCCATTCGGCGCCCGCGCGCGTCTTGCCCGCCCCGCGCCCGCCCATGATGACCCAGGACTTCCAGGCCCCGGCGGGCGGCAGCTGATGCGGCAGCGCCCAGAACTCGAACACCCAGGGCAGGGCCAGGAGCGCATTCTCGCCCAGCCCCGCCAGAAACTCATCCACCTGATCCGCCGTCGCGGAGGCGAGCCAGGCGGCGCCCGATCTCATCCCGCGCGGCGTCAAGGTCAAGCTCGCCTCCGGCGACCACGCCGGCGACCTGTCTGCGGAGTTTTTCAACCCTTGCCCTCTCATCCATCACGATCTGGAACGCGTCCCGCAGGTCGCGCACCGCCTTCTTCGCCGCAGCGATGTCGCCGCCCCGGCCCGCGCGGATGTCGCGCATCGCCTCGGCCAATTCCTCGGCGATCGTCCGGTACAAGTCCTCCGTCGCCTCCAGCAGCGCTGCAGGCGTTCCCTCTCCCGCGGAGAAATTGATGCTCATGTGCTGTCCAGGCGCCTCTCATGCTGTCCGCACGAGAGAAATGGAAAAACGGCTGCGGGGTCGCCCCCGAGCCGTTCGCCCACTTCTTCTAGCATGCCACAACAGATACCCGGAACCGCGCGCAAAGTCAAACGGAAAATCGCGCGATATCAAGGGCTTGGCGTGCGGGGCGTTAAGCTTTCGTCAACCCGCCGGGGCGGGCGACGAATTCCCGCGGAAAATTCCTGCGCCCAAACCCCCGATCTTTCTGCGAAAAACCCTTACTCGCCCTGCACGCCGGTGCTGCCCTCGGCCCCCCGCTGGCGCTCGATCTCGCGCCACTTGGCGACATTGGCATTGTGCTCGGCCAGGGTCTCGGCAAAGGCATGCCCGCCCGATCCGTCGGCCACGAAGAACACATAGTCCGACTCGGCCGGGTTCAGCGCCGCCTCGATCGACAGCCGCCCGGGGTTGGCGATGGGCGTGGGCGGCAGCCCGTCGATCACATAGGTATTCCACGGCGTGGCGCGGCGCAGCTCGCTCTGGCGCAGGTCGCGGCCCAAGGGCGCCCGCCCCTCGGTCACGCCATAGATCACCGTCGGGTCGGTCTGCAGCTTCATCCCCCGCTCCAGCCGGTTGACAAAGACGCTGGCGACCAGCTTGCGCTCATCGGCGATGCCCGTCTCCTTCTCGACGATCGAGGCCATGACCAGCGCCTCCTCGGGGCTGGCATAGGGCAGGCCGGGCGCGCGCGCCGCCCACAGGTCGGCCAGCACCCGGTCCTGCCGCGCCTGCATCTCGGCCAAGAGCGCGGTCCGGTCCGCGCCGCGCTCGACCTCATAGCTGTCGGGCGCCAGCCGGCCCTCGGGCGGCACCTCGGCCACCTCGCCCGACAGGAACTCGGCCCGCTTCAGGCTTTCCACCACCTGCCAGCTGGTCACCCCCTCGGCCAGGGTCACGCGCCAGCGCAGGTCGTCGGCATTGGCGGCCTCGACATAGGGTTGCGGCGGCGGCTCGGCCGCGGGGTCAAAGACGGCCAGCTCGAGATAGCGGTTGCTGGCGGGGTCCAGTTCGCGCAGCACCACCTCGGCACTGGCCACCCCGATGCGATAGTTCACCTCGCGCCCGCAGGTCGACTGCCCGCCGCGCGTCACGATATCCAGCACCTGCGCCATGCTGGCCGCCTCGGGCACCAGATAGCTGCCGAACTTCAGGTCATCGGCCCGGTCGGCATAGGACGCCCCGATCCGGAAGATCCGCGCATCCGTTATCGCCCCCTGCGCCTCCAGCGCCCGGCTCAGCCCCGACAGCGACGCCCCCCGCTCGACCCGCACGCAGATCGCCTGATCCAGCGGCCCGGGCCCGGTGAACTGCTCGCGCCCCCAGGCCAGCAGGCCCGCCGCCACCACCAGAACCACGATGAACAGCGTCAGCGCGTTCGAGGCGATCGACCGCCACATCAGCCGTCCACCCGCCCCAGCACCAGGCTGGCATTGGTCCCGCCAAAGCCGAAGCTGTTGGACAGCGCCACCTCGATCGTCCGGCGCACCGGCGCATTGGGCGCCAGGTCCAGGACCGGCTGCACCGCCGGATTGTCCAGGTTGATCGTGGGCGGCGCCACCTGGTCGCGGATCGCCAGCACGCAGAAGATCGCTTCGACCGCGCCCGCCGCACCCAGCAGATGGCCGATGCTCGACTTGGTCGACGACATCGTGGCCCGCGCCGCCGAATTGCCCAGCAGCCGCTCGACCGCGGCCAGCTCGATCGTGTCGGCCATCGTGCTGGTGCCATGGGCGTTGATGTAGTCCACCCGGTCGGGGGTCAGCCCCGCCCGCTTCAGCGCGGCCTGCATCGCGCGATAGCCGCCTTCGCCATCCTCGCTGGGGGCCGTGATGTGCCAGGCATCGCCCGACAGGCCATAGCCCAGCACCTCGGCATGGATCTTCGCCCCGCGCGCGCGCGCGTGCTCATATTCCTCCAGCACCACGACGCCCGCGCCCTCGCCCATGACGAACCCGTCGCGGTCCGCGTCATAGGGCCGGCTCGCGCGCCCCGGCTCCTCGGCCCATTTCGTCGACAGCGCCTTGCAGGCGTTGAATCCCGCGATCCCGATCTCGCTGATCGGGCTTTCGGCCCCGCCTGCCACCATCACGTCGGCATCGCCAAAGGCGATCAGCCGCGCCGCATCGCCGATGGCATGCGCCCCCGTCGAGCACGCCGTCACCACCGCATGGTTCGGCCCCTTGAAGCCGAAGCGGATCGACACCTGCCCCGACACCAGGTTGATCAGCGCCCCGGGAATGAAGAAGGGGCTGACCCGCCGCGGCCCGCGCTCCCTGATCAGCACGGCCGTCTCGGCGATCGAGGTCAACCCGCCGATCCCCGACCCGATCATCACCCCGGTGCGGCAGCGCTCCTCCTCGGTCGCGGGCTCCCAGCCGGAATCGCGCACCGCCTGCGTCGCCGCGGCCATGCCATACAGGATGAAGTCGTCGACCTTGCGCCGGTCCTTGGGCTCCATCCAGTCGTCGGGGTTGAAGCTGCCGTCGCTGCCGTCGCCCAGCGGGATCTCGCAGGCGTATTTCGTCACCACATTGGTCGGCTCAAAGCGCGTGATCGTCCCCGCGCCCGACTGCCCGGCCAGCAGGCGGCGCCACGTCGGCTCCACCCCGCAGCCCAGCGGCGTGACCATCCCCAGACCCGTGACGACGACGCGGCGCATGCAGCCCCCCAACAGTTCGGAATTCCGACCCGCTGATACACGCCGCACCCGGCCCGCGCAACCGGCCGGGCGGGGCGCGGCGGAAACCGGCAGGCCCCGCCTTCCCGCCCCGCCTCTTCCTCTTGACCCAAATACCCCCGGGGGGCCCGGGGG
>JACXUX010000435.1 GCA_014763725.1 Rhodobacterales bacterium | reverse complement strand
GGGCCGCGCCGGGCCGGGTCATCCGGGGGTTCTTCCGTTCGTCCGTCCGCGACTGTGCAAGAATGCCGCGGCTTCGTCCATTGGCCAGACCCGCCGCCGCCGGCAGACTGCCCCCGGGGACGGAGGGGTGCGATGACCGACAAGACAGGCTGCGACGTTCTGGTGATCGGGTCCGGCGCGGGGGGCTGTCCACCGCCATCACCGCGCGCAAGCATGGGCTGTCGGTGATCGTGATCGAGAAGGCGGCCGTCTTCGGCGGAACCACCGCCTGTTCGGGCGGCATGTTGTGGATCCCCGGCAACCGCCACGGCCGCGCCCAGAACCCGCACGACACGCGCGAGGCCGCGCGCACCTATCTGCGCGCCGAGACGGGGAACATCTATCAGGAGGACGCGGTC
The DNA here is from genome assembly GCA_014763725.1 of Rhodobacterales bacterium. Taxonomy (GTDB): domain Bacteria; phylum Pseudomonadota; class Alphaproteobacteria; order Rhodobacterales; family Rhodobacteraceae; genus JACXUX01. Next base: position 1,253 of record JACXUX010000435.1, on the reverse strand, counting down.
GAGGCCTTCCTCGACGCCGGCCCCCGCATGCTGGACTGGTTCGAGGCCGAGACGGCGGTGAAATTCGTCCCCACCGCCTACCCCGATTATCACCCCACGGTGCCGGGGGGCGTCGATGTCGGCCGGTCGGTGCTGGCCGCGCCCTATGACACCAGCGCGCTGGGCGCGGACCTGCCAGGACCTGGACATCCCGATCCTGACCGACACGCCCGCCCGGCGGCTGCTGACCGAAGACGGCCGCGTCACGGGGGCCGAGACGCCCGCGGGCCCCATCGCCGCCGCGCGCGGCGTGGTGCTGGCCTGCGGCGGCTATGCCCGGGATCTGACGCGCCGGGCGGGGGTCTATGCGCATCTGCGGGCGGGGGGCGAACATCATTCGCCGGTGCCTGCCGACAATACCGGCGACGGCATCCGCCTGGCCGAGGCGGTGGGCGGCGCCTTTGCCGCGGAATTCGCCCAGCCCGCGGCCTGTATGCCGGTCAGCCGCGTGCCGGGCAAGGGGATCTTTCCGCACCTGCTGGACCGCTACAAGCCCGCGCCGATGCCGCTGTGGCCCTGGCTGCGGTCGGGCTATCTGCGGCGCGGCCGCACGCCGGCCGACCTGGCACGCGCCTGCGGGATCGACCCCGGGGTGCTGACGGCGACGCTGGAGGCCTACAACGCCCATGCCGTGCGGGGCGAGGATCCCGAATTCGGCCGCGGAACGACCAGCTTCAACCGCTATCTGGCCGATCCCGCGCAGTGCCCGAACCCCTGCGTGGCCCCGCTGGACGAGGCGCCCTATTACGCCGTCCGGCTGGAGATGGGCGATCTGGGCACCTTCGACGGGCTCAAGACCACGGTCCAGGGCCAGGTGCCGACGCCCGCGGGCGCGCCCATCGCGGGGCTTTATGCGGTGGGCAACGATCGCGCCTCGATCATGGGGGGCAACTATCCGGGCGCGGGCATCACGCTGGGCCCGGCGATGACCTTTGGCTATGTCTGCGGGCGGCACCTGGCGGAAGGCCGGATCATTGAGCAGCCCGCCTGCCGCTTGACTTCCAAGCCGTCTGCCTAGAAAGACGCGTTCACCCGCCCGGCGCGCATTCGACCGGGGAATCAGCCCGGACCGGATTGCGCGCTAAATCGTTGAAGACACGCGACTTCTTCCGAAACGGCAAAACCGCTTCGCCTGAGTGCGCCGTTGTCCCTATATTGCTTTGATGTCGGATCAAATGCGCAGCTATCTCGATTTTGAAAAGCCGGTTGCCGAA
>JACXUX010000104.1 GCA_014763725.1 Rhodobacterales bacterium | reverse complement strand
GGACAGAGGCCGCCCCCTGTCCTAGTGCCAGACCGCGCCCCTTCCTCTTGACCCAAATACCCCGGGGTCCGGGGCAGCGCCCCGGAGGCCGACGCCCATGCCGCGCTATGCGCTTCTGATCGACTACGACGGCACGCCCTTTGCCGGCTGGCAGCGCCAGACCGGCCAGCCGAGCGTGCAAGCCGCGCTCGAGGCGGCGCTCGCGCGCCTGAACCCGGCCCCCCCGACCGCCGCCGCCGCGGGGCGCACCGATGCGGGGGTGCATGCCACGGGCCAGGTCGCCACGGTCGATCTGGCGCGCGATTGGGACCCGTTCCGGCTCTGCGGCGCGCTGAACGCCCATCTGCGCCCCGCGCCGGTGGCCGTGCTGGCGGCGGCGGCGGTCGCGCCCGACTTCCACGCGCGCTTTTCGGCGATCGAGCGGCGCTATCTGTTCCGCCTGGTCTGCCGGCGGGCGCCGGTGACGCATGACCGCGGGCGGGTCTGGCAGGTGCCGCATGCGCTGGATGCCGCGGGCATGCGCGCGGGTGCCGCGCATCTGGTGGGGCGGCACGATTTCACCACCTTCCGCGCGGCGATGTGCCAGTCGCCCTCACCCGTCAGGACGCTGGACGAGATCGCGATCGAGACCCTGCCCTATCCCGGCGGGGTCGAGATCCGGTTCCACCTGCGGGCGCGCAGCTTCCTGCACAATCAGGTGCGGTCGATCGTGGGCACGCTGGAACGGGTGGGGGCCGGCGCGTGGAGCCCCGATGACGTGGCCCGGGCGCTGGCCGCGCGCGACCGGGCGGCCTGCGGGCCGGTCTGTCCGCCGCAGGGCCTGTATCTGGCCGGGGTGCGCTATTCCGAAGACCCCTTTGCCGCGGGCGGCGCGGCGGGGGGCTGTCTGCCCCCCGCACCCCCCGAGGATATTTGACCGGGAAGCAGGGGGCGCGGGCCGCGCGCACCGTCAGTGGCCGAGGATCTGGCTGAGGAACAGCTTGGTCCGGTCGCTTCTGGGGTTCAGGAAGAATTCCTCGGGCTCGTTCTGTTCGACGATCTGGCCCTGGTCCATGAAGATCACGCGGTTGGCGACCTGGCGGGCGAAGCCCATCTCATGCGTGACGCAGAGCATGGTCATGCCTTCCTCGGCCAACTGGATCATGGTGTCGAGGACTTCCTTGATCATCTCGGGGTCGAGCGCCGAGGTCGGTTCGTCGAACAGCATGATGCGCGGTTTCATGCAGAGCGAGCGGGCGATGGCCACGCGCTGCTGCTGGCCGCCCGAAAGCTGGCCTGGATACTTCTTCGCCTGTTCGGGGATCTTCACCTTTTCGAGGAAATACATCGCGGTTTCCTCGGCCTCTTTCCGGGGCACCTTGCGCACCCAGATCGGAGCCAGCGTCAGGTTTTCGAGGATGGTCAGATGCGGGAACAGGTTGAAGTGCTGGAAGACCATGCCGACTTCGGAGCGGACCTTGTCGATGTTCTTCAGGTCGCTTGTCAGCTCGATCCCGTCGACGACGATCTTGCCGGCCTGATGTTCCTCAAGCCGGTTGATGCAGCGGATCAGCGTCGACTTGCCCGACCCCGAAGGCCCGGCGATGACGATGCGTTCGCCGCGGTGGACCGTCAGGTCGATGTCGCGCAGCACATGGAAGGTGCCGTACCACTTGTTCATGCGGGCGATCTGGATCGCCACCTCGTCAGACACCTGCATGTGGCTGCGGTCGATGGCGCGGTCGGTCGTGAGCGTGGACATGGCGGGTTCCCTAGCGATGATCGCGCTTCAGCTTGCGTTCGAGATACATCGAATAGCGCGACATGCCGAAGTTGAAGGCAAAGAAGATGGCGCCGACGAAGATGTAGGGCTCCCAATAGATGCCCTTCCATTCGATGGTGGCGCGGACGGCGTCGGTGATGCCCTTGAGCGGGTCGAGCAGGCCCACGAAGACGACCAGCGTCGTGTCCTTGAACAGGCCGATGAAGGTGGACACGATCCCGGGGATCGAGATCTTGAGCGCCTGGGGCAGGATGATCAGCTGCTGGGCCTGCCAGTAGGTCAGGCCCAGGCTGTCGGCGGCCTCGTACTGGCCGCGGGGCAGCGCGGCGAGGCCGCCGCGGATCACCTCGGCGATATAGGCGGCGGCGAAGATCGTCACCATGATGACGACGCGCAGGATGATGTCGAAGTTCGACCCCGGCGGTAGAAAGTAGTTCAGAAGCAGCGAGGCCACGAACAACAGCGTGATCAGCGGCACGCCGCGGATGAACTCGATGAAGCAGACCGACAGCGCCTTGACCAGGAACATGTCGGACTTGCGCCCCAGCGCCAGCATGATCCCCAGCGGCAGGGACAGGCTGATCGCCGCCACGCCGATGGTGACGGCCAGGATGAAGCCGCCGAACTTGTCGGACCGCACCGCCTCGATCGCGAGGGGCAGCGCCGCGTCCAGCCCCGCGGTCACCGGGCCGGCCAGCCAGAACCACCAGACCAGTGCCGCGGCCACGGCCGCCGGCATGGCCACCAGCGCGCCGCGCGCCGACAGCGCCCGCCAGGCCAGGGCCGCCACGGCAAAGCCCGCCATCAGCATGGCCGGATACCAGAAGGACCCGCCCCACAAGAGCCAGTAGCCCAGCGCCGGATAGGCGGCCGAGAGCCACAGCATCCGCCGCGGCAGGCCGGCGAACAGCACAGGGGCCAGCGCCGCGAACAGCAGCACCAGCGCCAGCAGCGCCCGGCCATAGAGATGGCTGGGATAGAAGCCGAACAGGAACTGCGGCCAGCGTTCGCGGATCACGGCCCAGCAGGCGCCCGTGGCATCCTCGCCCCAGGTGGCCTGGATGATCTGGCGGCATTCCGACAGCGAGTTCGCGTTCCAGACCGAATGGGCCAGCCAGGGGTAAAGGTGGATCACGATCCAGGCCGTGGCGGACAGGCCCAGGATGGTCAGCACGGTGTTCAACGGCCCCGAGAACAGGTTCTCACGCAGCCAGCGGATCGCGCCGGTCTGGCTGGGGGGCGGCGCCTGGGGGGGCAGCATCTCGCGGCGGACAAAGGCGCGGGCGGCGGTGGTGTCGGTCATCTCAGCGCTCCTTCAGCCGGACGCTGGCGTTGTAGATGTTCATCACCCCGCTGATCGCCAGGCTGAGCGCCAGGTAGATCAGCATCATCAGCAGGATCGCCTCCAGCTCTCGGCCGGTCTGGTTCAGCGTGATGCCCCCCAGCGTGCCGCGCAGGTCCAGATAGCCCACGGCGATGGCCAGCGACGAGTTCTTGGTGAGGTTCAGGTATTGCGAGATCAGCGGCGGCACGATCACCCGCAGCGCCTGGGGCAGGATCACCAGGCTCATGGTGCGGCCGGGGCGCAGGCCCAGGGCATAGGCGGCCTCGGTCTGCCCGCGCGAGATGGCCAGGATGCCCGCGCGCACGATCTCGGCGATGAAGGCGCCGGTATAGAGCGACAGCGCCAGCCACAGCGCGACAAAGCTGTTCGAGACGTTGATCCCGCCGGTGAAGTTGAAGCCTTTCAGCTCCGGATAGCCCAGGTGGAAGCCCAGCGCGACCTTGAGCACCGCCAGCGGCACCAGCCAGATCAGCAGCGACTTCCACCAGGTCACGGGGCGGAGGCCCGTCGCCTCCTGGACCGCGGTGGCATGGCGCAGCAGGCGGCGGTTCACCCACCACGACCCCGTCAGCACCGCCAGGATCGCCAGCAGGTCGACCGAGACGAGGAAGATCCCCAGGTCGATGTTGCCCAGCGAGCGGGAAAACAACGGATCGGGGATCGCGGTATAGCGGTTGGTGAAGGCCACGCTGTCGCCCAGCACCATCTGCGCGGCCGTCACGCCCTCGGCATTCGGGCGAAAGGCGTTGGGGGGCGGCATCACCTCGGTAAAGACCGCGTAGATCATCAGGATCCACAGCAGCAGCGGCACGTTGCGGAAGACCTCGACATAGACCGTCATCAGCCGCGCCGCCAGCCAGTTGGGCGACAGCCGCAGCACGCCGATGAACACGCCCAGAACGGTGGCCGCGATGCAGCCGAGGAAGGCCACCAGCAGCGTGTTCAGCAGGCCCACCAGCATGGCGCGGCCATGCGTGCTGTCGTTGGTGTATTCGACCAGCCGCTGGCTGATGTCATAGCCCGCGCGGTTCCACAGGAAGCCGAAGTTGAAATCCTTGCCCAGCGCCTGCAGGTTGCGGGCCGTGTTGTCGATCAGCCAGGCGGCGCCGGCCATGACCAGCAGGAACACCACCACCTGGATCGTCAGCGACCTGTAGCGCGTGTCGTAAATCAGCATGCTCAGCCGAAACGCGGGTTTCGGCGCCTCGTCGGCGATGGACATGTATGTTTCCCTGTGCCCGCCCGGTCCCGGCCTTGCGCCATGTGCAGGGCCGCGCAGCGGCCCCCCGGGGGGTCTGTTCTGAAGGCAAGGGGGGCGCGGCCCGACGGGCCGCACCCCAGAAGGCAGGGCTTAGCGGAAGGGCGGCGCGTAGAGCAGGCCGCCCTGCGTCCATTGCGCGTTCAGACCGCGGGCCAGGCCGATCGGCGTCGATTCGCCGATGGTGGCGGCGAAGATCTCGCCATAGTTGCCGCCGGCGCCGATGATGGCGCGCTTGGCCCAGTCCTTGTCCAGGCCGATGAAGGCGCCCAGGTCGCCTTCGGTGCCCAGCAGGCGGTTGATCTCGGGGTTCTGGGTGCCCTTGGCCAGTTCCTCGATATTGGCCGAGGTCACGCCGTATTCCTCGGCCGCGACCAGCGCGTTCAACACCCAGCGGGTGATGTCGGCCCACTGGTCGTCACCATGGCGCACCAGCGGCCCCAGCGGTTCCTTCGAGATGATCTCGGGCAGGATGATGTGGTTTTCCGGGTCGGCAAAGGCCGCACGGGTCGCCGCCAGGCCCGAGGCGTCGGTCGTATAGGCGTCGCAGGCACCGGCCAGATACTGCTGTTCGCCCTCGGCGTTGGTCTCGATCGCGACGGGGGTGTAGCTGAGGTTGTTCGACTTGAAGTAGTCGGCCAGGTTCAGCTCGGTCGTGGTGCCGGTCTGGATGCAGACGGTGGCGCCGTCCAGTTCCTTGGCCGAGGACACGCCCAGGTCCTTGCGCACCATGAAGCCCTGGCCGTCGTAGTAGTTCACGCCGACGAAGGTGAACTTCAGGTCGGTGTCGCGGCTGAAGGTCCAGGTGGTGTTGCGCGCCAGCAGGTCGATCTCGCCCGAGGCCAGCGCGGTAAAGCGGGTCTGGCCGGTGGTCGGGACATACTTGACCTTGGACGGATCGCCCAGAACGGCCGCCGCGACGGCCTTGCAGATGGCCACGTCAAAGCCCGACCAGTTGCCGTTGGCATCCGGCGCGGCAAAGCCCACAAGACCGGTGTTCACACCGCAGTTCAGTTCGCCGCGGGCCTTCACCTCGTCCAGCGTGGCGGCCGAGACGCTGCCGGCCAGCGCGGCCGCTGCGGTCAGCGTGCCAAGAAATACGGAAGTCTTCATTCTTACCTCTTCCTGATGGGCCGCCCTTGGGGCGGTTTTTCGTGGGGCCCCGCCCGGGGGCCTGCAAGGCCCCGAGGCCAAGGCCTCGGTCTCGCCAATGTGGTCCGAAGCGGTTTGAAAGGTCAAGCCGGTCGCGCCGCGACTGCGGCTTTTCGCGGCATCCGCGGAAATTTCGCACCCTTGCCGGACGTCTGGGCAGGTCTGCCAAGGGAAAGGCGGCTTTCAGCCCGCGGCCAGCAGCGACAGGAATCGTTCCGCCTGCAGCAGGCCGGCGCGGCGGGCGGCCTCGGCGGCCTCGGCCTCGTCGTCGTGGCCCCATTGTTCGATCTGGAACGTCTCGTCGATGCGGCTGAGTGCGAAGGCCTGGTCCCCCGTCAGCCGGCCCGCCCGCACCGCCAGCGCCAGCACCAGCGAGCCCGAGATCGCCACCACATCATGCAGCCCGGCCAGGGAGAAGTCGCAGGCGGCCTCCAGCGGGGCGCGCAGCGCGGCCAGCGCCGCGGCCGGCTGGTCGACCGGCACCACGCCGCGCGTGACGCGCAGGCCCGCGCCCAGATCGGTCACCGCCCAGTCCAGCCAGGGGTCCCAGCCCGCGGCCTGCCGCGCGGCCAGCGCGGCCGGCGCCTCGGCGCGATAGCACAGCAGGTCGGTCGCCCCATAGCCCGCCAGTTCGGCGATGACCGCGGCCCGCTGGGGGGCGACCTTGTCCAGCGCGGAATTGGCCGCGCGGGTCAGCGGCATGGTCTCGGGGCGCACCAGCTTGTCCTGGGCCTGCCATTCGTCGGCCATGGCGCGGGCCAGCGCGGCCGAGGGCACGACCAGCGGGCGCTTGGCCGGGGTGCGCACGGGACGGCCGTCCAGATGCACGGCAAAGCCGCCCTCGGCCGGGCCGGCCTCGGCCGCGGTCCAGAACCGGCGCGGGGCCCAGGGGCCGCTCACCGGATCGCCTCGAACGGGTCGGCGGGCACGTCGTCCTCCTTCCAGTCCAGCATCTTCCAGGTGCGCGCCATGTGTTCGGGCAGCGGCGCGACCCAGGTCATCACCGCCTTGGTGATCGGATGTTCCAGCGTGATCTGGCGGGCATGCAGATGCAGCTTGCGGCTGACTTCGCCGCCGATGCCCGCGCCCCAGCCATCGCCCTGGTTTTCCGACTGCATCGAGCCATACTTGCCGTCGCCCAGGATCGGGTGGCCGATCTCGGCCATGTGCGCGCGCAGCTGGTGGGTGCGGCCAGTGACCGGTTCCAGCGCCATCCAGGACAGCCGCGTGCCCAGGAACCACAGCGTGAAATAGTCGGTATGGGCCCGCTTGGCATCCGGGTGGTCGGCCATCTTCGCGGGGTGGATGCAGAGCATCTTTTCCCCCTCTCCGCCGCGGCCGTGACCCGGCGCCTTGACCAGGCCATACTTGATGCTGCCCTGGCGCGGGTTGGGCACGCCGGCGACCAGCGCCCAGTAGATCTTGCGCGCGGCGCGGTGGCGCAGCGCCTCGGACAGGGCGCGGGCCACGCGGTCGGTGCGCGCCAGCAGCAGCACGCCCGAAGTGTCCTTGTCCAGCCGGTGCACCAGCTTGGGCCGGTCCTTGTAGCCGAACTTCAGCGCCTCGGTCAGGCCGTCGACATGGCGGTTGCCCTGGCCCGAGCCGCCCTGGCTGGGCAGCCCCGGCGGCTTGTTCAGGACGATGATGTGTTCATCCTTCCACAGCACGGCGGCCTGGATCATCCGCGCATCGGCGGGGCTGATGCCGCCCAGATCCTCGCGCACCGGGGCGGGGGCGTCGGGCAGCGGCGGGACGCGGATCACCTGGCCCGGGGTCACGCGGTCGGATGCCCTGGCGCGCGCGCCGTCGACCCGCACCTGGCCGGTGCGGCACATCTTCTCGATCGCGCCCTGGGTCACCTGGGGGAAGCGGCGCTTGAACCAGCGGTCCAGGCGCTGTTCGCCCTCATCCGCCGAGACGGTCAGCTGTTTCACGCCGCTCATGCCAGAACCCCGCGCATCAGATGCAGGCCGGCCATCAGCGCAGCCAGCGACAGAAGGACCGCCCCCAGGACATAGGCCACCGCCACCGCGGTCTGGCCGCGGTCCCACAGGTTCACGGCATCCAGCGCAAAGGCCGAAAAGGTGGTATAGCCCCCCAGCACCCCGGTCATCAGGAAGGGCGCCAGACGCATCGCGCCCTTGTGCGCCAGAAACGCGGCCAGCGCGCCCATGGCCAGGCAGCCCAGCACGTTCACCGTCATCGTGCCCGCGGGAAAGCCGGGACCGACCAGGCGCAGCGCACCCAGGTTCGTCAGATAGCGCAGCGCAGCGCCAAGGGCGCCGCCTAGGGCGACTTGGGAAAGGGTCCAGATCATTGCCCCAGATGGCCACAGGCCGCGCCGATGTCAACGGGGGCGATTTCTCTGCGAGAAATCGGCGCCGACCCCCAGGCAGGGAAATTTCGCAGAAATTTCGCCTAGCCGCCGGCGCGGCGGGCGCGCAGGCGGGCGAAATAGTCCAGCCGCTTCCGCAGGTCGCGCTCGAAGCCGCGCTCGGGCGGGTCGTAGAAGGCGGGGCGCGCCATCCCCTCGGGGAAGTAGTCCTGGCCGGAAAAGGCATCCTCGGCGTCATGGTCATAGGCATAGCCCGCGCCATAGCCCAGATCGCGCATCAGCCGGGTCGGCGCGTTGCGGATGTGCAGGGGCGGCGGGTGGCTGCCGGTGTCGCGCGCCAGCGCCCGCGCCGCCTTGTAGGCGGCATAGCCCGCGTTCGACTTGGGCGCCAGCGCCAGATAGATCACCGCCTGGGCCAGGGCCAGTTCGCCCTCGGGGCTGCCCAGGCGTTCATAGGTCTCCCACCCCTGCAGGCAGACGGCCTGGGCCTGCGGATCGGCCAGGCCGATGTCCTCGACCGCCATGCGCACCAGACGGCGCGCCAGAAAGCGGGGATCCTCGCCCCCTTCCAGCATCCGCGCGAACCAGTAGAGCGCGGCATCCGGATCCGACCCGCGCACCGATTTGTGCAGGGCCGAGATCAGGTTGTAATGTTCCTCGCCGCCCTTGTCGTATTTCGCGGCGCGCCGCTGCAGGCGGCGGGCCAGGTCGTCGGGGCCCAGGGGCGCGGCGGTCTGCCAGGCCGCCACCTGTTCGATCAGGTTCAGCAGGGCGCGCCCGTCGCCATCGGCCATCTCGACCAGCCGGCGCTGCTGGCCGCGCT
>JACXUX010000434.1 GCA_014763725.1 Rhodobacterales bacterium | reverse complement strand
CTACCAATCCGTAGGGAATTTTGAGTCCAAGGAGAAAAGGTTTTGAAGGTAACTGGTCGGGAACGGGACATTGTCATTTTGCGACGGACTCAGCGGGCCGCTGCCGCCGGCCGCCTTCTCTTGGGGGAACTCAAAAGTTGGCAGGATTTTCTTCAACCGGAGATGACCGAATACAATAGTTTCGGTAGGCGTGATCTGAAAGCGAACAAATCACGATTCCGCACTGGTGTTTCGAAAGAGATTCAAAAGTTCTGTCGGGAAAACTTCGAAGGAATGACGGAGGCGAAGCTTGAGAAGCTCTACCTCAGAATCAAGGAGCGGCTTGGGCTGGAAATGCCGCTTGGAGAATTTGAGCGCGAGTTTTCGCCCTTGAAAGAAAAGACACTCGCCGGTGCGCCTAGACATTGCACGGTCGTGGTCTCGCTTTGGGGCCTCCAAACACGATACCCAGAGGACATGCTGTCGAAGGACATAATTGAAGCGGTACGATTGCTTCGTGTTTCGGACAAGACCCTCAAGGAACACAGCAACATGAACCACCGTGCCATCATCGAACGGAGGGACGAGGTTGGAGCTGCGGTAAGGACCCAAGAATTCGCATCGCGCACGTGCTTGCTTGCCTGCTTCAATCTTGTTGAGGCCGCGCTCAATGGTATCGCGTGGGACTTTGCGCAGAAACCCAATCGATTTGAAAAGCTGTCTCAAACAAAGAAGAAATTGATAGAGGATGGCAACTTTCGAGATAAGCTGCTCAAATATCCTGAAATAATCGGTTCACGCCCGTTATGGGATGAAGATGACGAGAGGGTAAAAGAGGTTCTCGAGCAGATCAAGCCGTACCGGGATGCCCTTGTTCACGCCTCGCCATTTTCGAAGCCTGCAAAGTACGGAGGCCTCGACAAGTTGGAGCACATCTACCGGATCGACAGCGACAAAGCTCAGCAAGCCGCATCTAGAACGGCTGTTTTGCTACGCGATCTTTTTGTCCACGTCCGTGGTGACAGCGAGACAATTCCCGGTTGGCTTACCGCGCTCATTCACGGAACAGTTCCAGAAGAGGTCGCTGGAAGTTAGCACGGCGGCTACATGTCGCATCCCGCGTGATTGTAGACGCGCTTGCTGAACAGCTCGGGCCTGCGACGCTGCCATTGCTTGAGGGCGTCGACAGGTGATCGGCCCTTGAGGGCGGATTGCGGCAGCTGGCTGTTATAGAGGTGGACGTAGCGCAGGAGGGTCTGCTCCAGGTCCTCGCCGCTCCGGAAGCGATGGCTTTGGAGGACGTCTTCGATCCGGCCGTTGAAGCGTTCGACCATGCCGTTCGTCTGCGGCCGCATCGGCGGGGTCAGGCGATGCTCGATGCCAAGGTCCGTGCAGAGCTGGTCGAATTCGTGCTGTCCGGTGGCCTCGCGTTTGCGCAGACCGAACAGCCGGTCGGTGAAGGCCTTGCCATTGTCGGTCAGCACCTTGGTGATCTTCATCGGCGCCGCGCGCTCCAGATCGCGCAGGAACCGCCGCGCGTTGGCCGCGGTCTGCGCCGGATAGATGCGCACGAAGACCCAGCGCGTCGCCCGGTCGATGGCCACGAAGAGATAGCGGCGGCGCTCCTCGTCGGCCATCTGGGGCAGATATTTGATGTCGATGTGCAGGTAGCCCGGCTCGTAGGCCTTGAAGCTGCC
>JACXUX010000433.1 GCA_014763725.1 Rhodobacterales bacterium | reverse complement strand
CGCCCCGCTGGCCCCCGCCGACGGGGCGCGGGGGCGATGGGTCAGCGCGGGGCGCGGGCGAACAGCCGGTACCAGCCGGTGCCAGCCTGGGTGTTGCGCAGGATCTTCTGCCGCGTGGCGGCCTCTTCGGGGCATTCGGCGCCGATGTCGGCCGCGATCGTCGCCGTGTCGCGCCGGAACGGGATCACCTGCACCAGGGGCGAGCCCTTCTCGATGACGTAAGGCCCGTCCTCGGCGGTGGCAAAGAAGGGAAAGTGGATCGGGCTGCGGTAGGTGTCGGTATCGACCAGGCCGGCCACCACCTCGAACACGCCGTTGGGGCGGTTCAGCTGGTTGACGAACAGGCAGCTCCAGCCCGGCGGGGTGGTGATGGTCCAGTAGTTGTGGAACTTGCAGGGCGGCCGGTTGCCCATCGGGTTGCCGCGGACCTGGTGCATGCCGTGGTTCGACACCATCGGCCGGTCGAAATCCCAGCCCGCCTCGACGCGGCTGCCGCCCTCGGCGATCTGCAGCCGCACGGTGGCGGCCAGCGGCAGCACCCAGCCCGTCGTCATCGCGTCGAGGAACGGCAGGCAGCGCTTGACCGTCAGGCCGGAATTGGTCGGGCTTTCCACCTGCGGGTCGACCGCGGGCAGCTTGCGGAACCAGTCCGGCAGATAGGCCTTGGCCGGCACCGGCGGGGCGATCACGCCCTCGTCGGCCGGGGCGCAGGCAAAGCGGAGGATGGCGGGTTGCGACTTGCGGATCATCGGGGCCCCCTTGCGGATGTCTGCCCCGACAACGCCCCGCGACGCGGGTTATTCCGCAGGGTTCAGGGACAAAGGGCCCTGGCCTGGAGCAGGCCCTGGCCAAAGACCGGGTCCGGCCCGGGCGCCCCCAGATCGCGCACCTCGGCCAGCAGGGCCGCGCGGGCACCGGCCGCGGTGCCGTCAGACCCGGGCGCGGCCAGCGCCAGCGCAGCCGCGGCGGTGACGAAGGGCACCGCAAAGGACGTGCCGGTCTGCGGCCGGGCCCCACGGACCGAGGTTGCTGCCAGCAGGTTCACCCCCGGCGCGGCCAGCGCCAGATGGTCGCCCCGCTGGGCCCGGGCGTAGATCCGGCCGCGGGCATCCACGGCCGTCACCGCGATCACGCCGGGATGCGCCCGGGGCCAGGCGGGGTCGGCCGCAGGCCCGCCGTTGCCCGCGGCTGACACGACCAGCGCATCCAGCCCCGCCGGGTCGGTCAGCCGGTCGATCATGCGCGCCAGCACCGCGTTGGGCGGCCCCGACAGCGACAGGTTGTAGACCCGGACCCCGCGGGCGGCCAGCAGGTCCAGCCCCTCGACCAGGGCGGCCGCATCGGCGCGTTCGTCGCCCGCGGCGCGGCTGAACACGTCCACCGCCAGCACCGTTGCCCCGGGCAGCAGGCCCGGCACGCGCGACCCCGGGTCGCCGATCAGCAGCGAGGCGACCGCCGTGCCATGCACCGCCCCCGATCCCTCCCCGGCCGAGGGGCGGTCGATCACGGTGACCTTCGCCCCGGCCAGGATGCCATGGCCGGGGTTGATGCCGGTGTCGATCAGACCGATGGGCGCAGTCATCGGGCATCGCCCGGCCAGCACCCGGTCGCCCGGCCAGCCGATCATCTGCCAGGCGGCGCAGTTTTCATGCGTGCAGGGGGCCGGGGGTGGGGCGTCCTGTGGCCC